>JBIHZO010000007.1:0-23911 GCA_044231405.1 Cypionkella sp.
GCGCGCCTCGCGCAATGGCAGCGTCGCCATCGCCCCGCCCAGCACCATGCGGCCGCCGGTGTCGGTGACAGGTTCCTGCCCCGGCAACTCGCGCGCCTCAATCGGGCCCGCGCCGTCGCCCAAAATTAGCACCCGTTCGATGACATTGCGCAGCTGGCGCACATTTCCGGGCCATTGCATGGTTTGCAGCATCGCCTCGGACTCCGAGGTCAGATCGCGCAGCGGCAGGCCTTGGCTGCGGTGAAACATGTCTATGAAATGCCGCGTCAGTTCGGGAATATCCTCGCGCCGCTCGGCCAGCGATGGCACCGCAATCGGCACCACGTTTAGGCGGTCATACAGTTCCTGCCGGAATCGGCCGGCGGCAATTTCGCTGCGCAAATCGCGGGTGGTCGAGGATATCACCCGCAGATCGACGCGCACCTTGTCACTGCCTCCCGCCCGCGCGAACTGCTGTTCGGTCAGCACACGCAGGATCTTGGACTGTGTGCCAAGCGGCATTTCGGCGACTTCATCAAAGTAGACAACGCCGCCATGGGCCTGTTCCAGCAGACCTTTTTCGATCCCACGCTCTGTGGTTTCGCGGCCGAACAGCACCTCTTCCATCCGTTCAGGTTCAATCGTGGCCGAAGAGACCGACACAAAAGGCGCGGTGGATCGCCCGGAATTGGAATGAATGAACCGTGCGGCCATTTCTTTGCCAGACCCCGCAGGCCCCGTCAGCATCACCCGGCCATTGGATTTCGTCACCTTGTCCAGATGCGCGCGCAGGTTCTTGTAGGCCGGGCTGCTGCCCAGCATCTCGCTGGACGTCACATCGCGCCGCCGCAGATCGGCGTTTTCGCGGCGCAACCGGCTGGTTTCCATGGCCCGGGCCACCACCACCATCAACTGATCAATGTTGAACGGTTTTTCGATGAAATCATAAGCGCCCTGCTTGATCGCAGCGACGGCAATCTCGATATTGCCGTGACCCGAAATGATCACGACCGGAACATCCGGATTGTCGCGCTTGACGGTTTTCAGAATGTCGATCCCGTCCATCCGGCTGTCTTTCAGCCAGATATCAAGGATCATGAGGCTGGGCGGATCGGCATTGATCTCGGCCATGCAATCGTCGGAATTGGCTGCCAGTCGAATGGCATAGCCCTCGTCCTTCAAAATATCCCCGATCAACTCCCGAATGTCTTTTTCGTCGTCAACGATCAAAATGCTCGACATTATACCCCCTGGCCCGTTAGGGCGTGTCTGCCCGCCCGCTTGCGCGGTGTTCTGGGCAGGCGGATCACCGCCATCGCCCCGAAATGGGCTGTTGCGTCAAAGACGGGCGCGTCTTCCAAAGTCAGCGCACCGCCATGCTCTTCAATGATTTTCTTGACAATGGGCAGGCCCAGACCTGTCCCCTTTTCGCGTGTGGTGACATAGGGTTCAAACAGCCGCGCGCGATCGGGCGGCAGGCCGATGCCATTGTCAGAGATACGGATGACAACTTCGGCCTCGTCCACCTCCATCGAGATGCGGATTTGCGGCATGTAACCCGCCTGTGCGCCCTTTTCGATAAGAGTTTCCGTGGCTTCTCCGGCGTTCTTGATCAGATTGGTCAAGGCCTGACCGATCATTGTCGCGTCCAACTCCATCACCAGCGGCCCGTCCGGCAGCGATCTCACAAAGCGCACATCCGGCTGGCCGTTTTCCTGCAACATCACGGCGGCACGCACCAAAGCTGTCAGATCAGTGTCGCGGCGGTCCGGTTCCGGCATGCGGGCGAATTTGGAAAACTCATCAACAATGCGGCGCAAGTCATTGGTTTGACGAATAATGACGTCAGTATACTGTTCCAGGTCTTCGGGTTGTTGAACCTGGCTTCGAAACTTGCGCTTGATGCGTTCGGCCGACAGTTGAATGGGCGTCAGCGGGTTCTTGATTTCATGGGCAATACGGCGCGCCACATCACCCCAAGCCGCCATCCGTTGCGCTGAGACCAACTCGGTTACATCATCAAAAGCAACGACATAGCCTTCAAGCCCAGTGTCAGAACGTCGCACAGACATCCGCACCAGCAGGCTTTCCAGCTTGCCCTTGCGCGTCAAGCGCACCTCTTCCTGCACGGCACTCCCCGCACCATTGCGCAAGCGGTCAAACAGGGCTGCAAATTCGGGCACCGCCACCGCAAGCGCCAGATCAGACGCACCGTCGCTGATGTCGAGCAGCCGTTCTGCGGCGCGATTTGCGAAATCGACCCGGCCTTCGGCGTCCAGACCGATCACGCCAGCGGTGACGCTCGACAGCACGGAATCAAACAGGCGGCGGCGTTGTTCGGTCTGGTTGTGGCTGCCCTCCAACGCTTCACGTTGTCCCTTAAGTTGGTGCGTCATCTGATTGAAAACACGTCCTAAAGTGGCAATCTCGTCGTCACCTTCCTCTTCTTGGACTTGCACATCCAGGTCCCCCTGACCGACCCGCGCCGCAGCCGAGGCCAAACGCCCCACCGGTCGGCTCAGGCGTTCGGCGAACCAAAGGCCCAGCCAGACGGCGGCCAGGATCAGGATCAGCGCGAAGCCCAGATACAACAGGCCAAAGTTGAACAGCACTGACCCGCGTTCAGACTCCAACTGCTGATAAAGCCGCACGGTTTCCTTGGTTTCATCCAGAAGCGACAGGATCGCGCCATCCACCTCGCGTGAGATATACAGATAGCGATCGGCAAAGGCCGGAAGATGCACCAGCGCGCGGAATTCGTCATTGGCCCAATCTTCGATCACCACCAGTTCACCCGCCTTGGCTTGGGCAATCTGATCCGCAGAAGGCGTTTCGAAATCAAAGAGATAAGACCGCTCGCCACGGGTTTTCAGGGTGCCTGCCCCATCGATCAGAAACACCTCACGCAGACCGCGCTGCACAGCAGCTTGGCCTTGGGTCAGCACCGGGCGCAACTGACTGTCCTGCAGCAAAGCCGTCGCCTGTTTGGCGGCCTCCAGATAATCGGCCAGCGCTTGCGCGTCTTCGGTCAAGGCCCGGCGGTGTTCGTCCTCATAGGCCTGCGCTGCGGCCAATGAATTGCTGACCACATTGCTGACCCGGTCCGAGAACCAGCCCTCAAGCCCGATGTTCACCGTCAGAACCGCGAACACGGCGACCAGAACCGTCGGCACCAAGGCCACGATGCCGAACACACCCGTCAGCCGCAGATGCAATTGCGATCCGGCAGAGTTGCGGCGGCGGTCCATGATCATCCGGGCCACGCGCGCCATCACAAGCGCGGCGACCACCAGCACATAAACAAGGTCAGCCAGCAGAACCAAACGCAGGTATTGCGAACTTGCGCCCAGATTGAACGGCCCCAGCCCCAGAAACGTCGCAACGGCCAGAAGTGGACCAAGGAACACCAGACCAAAGGTCATGCCCGTCTGCACGCGTTTTTGGCGCCGCAAGCGGGTCAGACTGATCCAGGTGCTGCTGCGATAAGCGCTTCTCACCATTCCCCCAAAGCGCGCGCAACCGCGTCTTGCCCGCCACACACTGTACCCAATCTGTCACGTCTGCGCAAAGACATGGGTCTCTGTGGCGGTTTTACATCAGTTTGCGGCGGCGTGTCACGCGAATATCGAGGTCAGTGATCTTCTTGCGCAAGGTATTGCGGTTGATGCCCAGCAGATCGGCACATTTGGCTTGATTGCCGCCTGTGGCATCCAGGGCAATTTCAATCAACGGGATCTCCATTTCATGCAAAATGCGGTCGTAGACGCCATTCGGGGGCAATTGGCCGCCGTGCAGGTCGAAATAGCGCTTTAAATGTCGCGCGACCGAGGCCGAAAGTTTTTCGCCTTCCACCACACCACCGCGCTGAGACAGGGCCGGTGCCGGACCACCCAGCGCCGATTCCAATTCAGTCTTGCCAATCTCGGGTTCCGTCGCCGTGACCAACAGGCGTTTCAACGTATTCTCCAGTTGCCGCACGTTGCCGGGCCAGGGATAGGCACGCACGATGGCCATGGCCTCGGTGGAAAGTCGGCGCTGGCTGCCCATGTCACGCTCGCCACGGGCCAGAAAATGTTCGGCCAGCAGCGGGATGTCTTCGACGCGTTCGCGCAGGGGCGGCACTTGCAGGGTGACGCCACCCAGACGGTAGAACAGGTCCTTGCGGAACCGCCCCGCCTCCATTTTCAGCGCCAGATCGGCCTGCGATGTGGCCATGATCCGGGGCGCGTGATCGCCCATGACATCCAGCATCCGCACCAACCGCGCCTGCGCATCGTCGTCGAAGTCGGACACTTCATCCAACACCAATGACCCGCCCTTGGCCTTGGCCAGCAGGGTCGAAATGCCCTCCATCCCCGCCAGATCGCCGGCCTGTGCGACCACGAAAGGCTGACTGCGCCGATCTGAAAAGTCGTGAATGGCGCGCGCAATCAGAGACTTGCCAGTGCCGGACTCGCCCGAGATCAAAACCGGCAGATCGGCGTTCATCACCCGCGCCACCAACCGGTACAGCGATTGCATGGCGGGTGTGCGGCCCACCAAGGGCAGATCATCCATCGCCTCACGCGGGGTGGCGGCGGGCTTTGGCGCCAGGCGTTTGCGATCCAGTGCCCGGGCAGAGCGCTTCATCAGGTCGGGCAGGTCGAAGGGTTTGGGCAGGTAGTCAAACGCCTCGGCCTCGGCGGCCTGAATCGCGGTCATGATGGTGTTTTGCGCCGAAATCACGATCACCGGCAGGCCGGGACGCAGCTTGGCAATCTGCGGCAGCGCGTCCAGACCGTTGCCGTCGGGCATGATCACATCGGAAATCACCAGATCGCCCTTGCCCTCTTCAACCCAGCGCATCAGCGTCATCAGGCTGGACGTCGCATGCACCTTGCAGCCGGCGCGGGTCAGCGCCTGCGTCAACACGGTGCGGATGGTGCGGTCGTCGTCGGCTACAAGAACGGTGCCATCCATCAGCGGGTCTCCTCGGAAAGCCCACGCGGGGCAAGGGGTAGCGATATGCGGAACACGGTGCGGCCGGGGACAGAGTCGACGGAAATCCAGCCTTCGTGGTCCGAGATGATTTTCGACACCAGAGCCAAGCCCAGCCCAGTGCCATTTTCGCGGCCTGACACGAAGGGCTCGAATATATCGGCGGCGATTTCGGGCGGGATGCCAGGGCCGTCGTCGATGATCTCGACCTGGAGCGGCAAGGCGGACCCGGTGCCATCCTTGCGCCTGCGCCGCAGGGTCTGGTCATAGAAGGTGTGCAGGCGGATGGTTCCGCCTTTGAAACCAGCGGCTTCCGAGGCGTTCTTCAACAAGTTCAAGAACACCTGCATCAGCTGATCTGGGTCGGCATAGGTGGCAGGCAAGGACGGGTCGTAATCCTCGACAATCGCCATATGCACGCCGAAACCGACCAGGGCAGAGCGGCGGGCGCGGTCCAAGGCGTCGTGCAGGTTCACGGCGCGACGGGCTGGCGGGCGCAGATTGCCGAATTGTTCGACCTGCTCCAGCAGTTTGACGATGCGGCGGGTTTCCTCGACGATCAGGTCGGTCAGTTCCATATCCTCGGGGGAAAGCCCCATCGCCAGCAGTTGGGCTGCCCCCGAAATTCCTGCCAGCGGGTTCTTGATTTCATGCGCCAGCATTTCCGCCATGCCGATCGCCGATTTGGCGGCAGAGCTCACATGCTTGGCGCGGCCCAGACGGTCGGCGATTTCGCGGGGCGTGATCAGCATCACCAGCGCGTCGCTGTCCTGCAGCGGCGCGATCTGCAGACCGCATTGCACCGGCGCGCGTTCGCCCGTGGTCACATCGGCCTCGGCGATGAACAGCGGCGATTGGTGGGCGCGCACACGGCTCAGCGCGTCCTCCATCGGCGCGTCAATCGTCAGACGGTCCAGCAGCGGGTGCCCGACCAAGCTGCGCGCCGAAGCGTTCAGAAAGGTTTCCGCCGCAGGATTCACATCCGCAATCCGCCCATCCGCCGCAATCACCAAGGCAGGCAAGGGCAGCGATGCCCACAGGGCCGAGGTGTCCATCATGCCGCCACCTGTTGCCAGTCGAATGCGCGTGCCAGCAGGTCGCGCACCTGTGCCGGATCGGTGGCGGTCACAATCGCATCCCGCGCCGCGCCTGCCCCCGCCGCATCCAGATACCAGCCCAGATGTTTGCGCGCGACCCGCAAGCCCAAGGCCACTCCGTAGAAGTCCAGAATCTGATCGTAATGGCCGATCACCATCGCGGCCAGATCACTGCCCACCGGCACCACCGGGGCCGCTGTGCCGTACAAAGCCGCCGCAATCTGCGCAAGCCGCCAAGGCGCCCCCTGCGCGCCACGCCCGACCATCACGCCATCGGCCCCCGATTGCGTCAAAGCCGCGCGGGCGGTGGCCACATCGACAATATCGCCATTGGCAATGACGGGAATGCGCACCGCATCCTTGACACGCCGGATCGCGGCCCAATCCGCGCGGCCTTTGTAAAACTGGCAGCGCGTGCGGCCGTGAATGGTGATCATCGCCACGCCAGCCCCTTCGGCCCGCACCGCGATGTCTGGCGCGTTCAGGCTGGCGTCATCCCAGCCCAGCCGGGTTTTCAGTGTGACGGGCACCGAAACCGCCCCCACAACCGCCTCGATCAGCCGCAGCGCCAGATCGGGTTCTTTCATCAGTGCCGACCCACACGCGCCATTGCCGCCCGCTGCCGTCACCCGTTTGGCTGGACAGCCCATGTTGATGTCAATCACCTGCGCGCCCTGCCCTTCGACATAGCGCGCGGCTTCGGCCATCCAATGCGGATCGCGCCCTGCCAGCTGCACCGCCGTCGCTTGCTCGCCAAAGCCCAGTTCTGCATAGCCAAGGTCCGCTCTTGCCCGTGCCAAGGGCTGCGCGCGCATCACCTCTTCTGATGCCACCATCTCCGACACCACCAGCCCGGCGCCAAATTGCGCCACCATCCGCCGGAACGGCAGATCGGTGATGCCAGCCATCGGCGCCAGAATCACTGGCGGGTTCAGCGGGATGTTTCCAAGCCTTGGGGTCATGAACTGTCCTGTTTCCTGTGCCACCTTGCGCTTTGATCGGGGCAAGTCCAAGGTCGGCACGGCCATTTATGCCCTATTTTCATGCAATGCACAAATATTGGGCGTTCGCGCCGCATTTGCAGGCCAGATTGTCATGGCCCACGCTCTGTTTTAGACAGGTGCAAAGGGGACAGCATGAAATTCGCCGCCATCATCACCGCTGCAGGCCTTGGTTCGCGCGCCTCGGGGGTTTATGCCTTGCCCAAGCAATGGGTGAGCATTGCAGGTCAACCAGTGGTAGCCCATGCCCTGGATGCCTTCGCAGCCATGATGCGGGTGCTGACGATCACCCCCGAGCATCGGCCTTTGACCACAGGCTTCGCGGATGACATTCAGATCGTCGAGGGCGGGGCCACGCGGGCCGCTTCGGTCCGCAATGCATTGCGGGCGCTGGACAATCAGGGCGTGACCCATGTGCTGATCCATGATGGCGCGCGGCCGTTGGTGTCGCAGGCGGTGATCGCGCGGGTGATGGCGGCGCTGGAACATTCCGATGGTGCAGCCCCGGCCTTGGCAGTGACCGACGCGCTTTGGACCGGCGCGGAGGGCCGCGTGACCGGCAGTCGCGACCGCACGGGCCTTTACCGCGCACAAACGCCGCAGGGTTTTCGGTTTGACGCCATCCTGCGCGCCCATGAGACCGCCACAGGGTACGAGGCCGATGATGTCGAGGTCGCCCTTGCCGCAGGGCTGCATGTGGCCATTGTCGCCGGCGATGAGCGGAATATGAAACTGACCCATCCCGATGATTTTGCGCGGGTCGAGGCGTTGTTAAAGGAAAACGGGCATGGATATTAGGCTGGGCAATGGCTTTGACGTGCATGCCTTTTGCGACGGCGATCAGGTCTGGCTTTGTGGCGTGTCGGTGCCGCATGGGCACGGTCTGCTGGGCCATTCCGACGCAGATGTCGGGATGCATGCGCTGACCGATGCGATCTATGGCGCGCTGGCTGCGGGGGACATTGGCCAGCATTTTCCGCCCTCTGATCCGCAGTGGAAGGGGGCCGCGAGCCACATATTCCTGCGCCACGCCATTGCTTTGGCACGCAGCCGTGGCTTCGCCCTTTCCAATTGCGACGTGACATTGATCTGTGAGCGCCCCAAGATCGGTCCCCACGCCCCCGCCATGCGCGCAGCCCTCGCCGCCATTCTGGAGATCGACATGGACCGCGTCTCGGTCAAGGCCACCACTTCGGAACGCTTGGGCTTTACAGGCCGCGAAGAGGGCATCGCCGCCATTGCCACCGCCACATTGGTGCAGGGGTGACTCAGTTGGGCATGACGCGCGTTCTGGCGATTTTCTTCGGCGCGGGGCTGTTGCGCCCGGCCCCCGGCACCTGGGGGTCGCTGGTGGCGATCCTTCTGGGTCTGCTGATCTACCGCTTTCTGGGCTTTCCGGTGCTGGTGCTGGCGACCTTGGCCGTGACCGCCGCCGGCTTCTGGGCGGTTGGGGTGGAGTTGCGCGACCGCCCCGGCGATGACCCCTCCGAGTTCGTGATTGACGAAGTGGCAGGCCAGTGGCTGACCCTGCTGTTCCCCGCCGCCGCCCTTTACAGTCGCGGGTTCGAGGGCTGGCTGCCGTGGCCCGCGCCTGTGGCCGCCTTCCTGTTCTTCCGCCTGTTTGACATCTGGAAGCCGTGGCTCGTGGGCCGCGCCGATCGCCGCCATGATGCGGCGGGCGTCATGCTGGATGATCTTTGGGCGGGCGTGTTTGCAGGTCTGGCCACCCTCGTCGCAGCCGCCCTTTACCACATCCCGATGATCCTGATGAGATAGCCCGATGACCACCGCCGCCGAAATCCTGCAAGCCGCCCGTTATTGGGGCTACCGGGTCGCCACCGCCGAAAGCTGCACCGGCGGCATGGTGGCAGCGGCGCTCACGGACATTGCAGGATCGTCGGATGTGTTCGAGCGCGGCTATGTGACCTATTCCAACGCCGCCAAGATCGACATGCTGGGGGTGCGGGCCGAAACCCTGGCCAACCATGGCGCGGTGTCCGAACCCGTTGCGGCCGAGATGGCCAAAGGCGCGCTGGCCTATAGCGGCGCCGATCTGGCGGTTTCCATCACCGGAATTGCTGGCCCCGGCGGGTCAGAGCACAAACCCGAAGGCCGGGTCTGCTTTGGCGTCGCCATCCGCGGCAAGCCTGTGCAGGTGGAAACGATAGAGTTTGGCGCGTTGGGGCGCGACAAGGTGCGGCTGGCCGCAAGGGATCACGCACTGGAGTTGCTGCTGCGTCATGTGCTGATCTGAACTTCGCCCGGATTTGCGCAAATCCACGCCAAAGACGCCTAAATTTACGGCAGTTCAAAAACGGCTGCCATTTTGGGCAGCAATTGGGCCTGCAGGCACTTTTCCCGGCGCGGATTTGACCGTTTCAAAGGCGGCACCCCAGCACAGGAGCCGCCATGAACGCCGCCGACACCGCCTTTGTCCTGATTGCCACCGCCCTTGTGCTGTTCATGACCCTGCCCGGCCTTGCGCTGTTTTACGGCGGCCTTGTGCGGGCGCGCAACGTGCTGTCGGTGTTCATGCATTGCTTTGCCATCGCCGCACTGATGAGCGTGCTGTGGCTGGTGGCGGGCTATTCCATTGCCTTCGGGGCTCCGGGGCCGCTGTGGGGCGGGCTGTCAAAGGTTTTCCTGGCGGGGGTGACGGCCGAAAGCCTGACCGGGGCCTTGCCGGAAATCGCCTTTTTCACCTATCAGATGACCTTCGCCATCATCACGCCCGCGCTGATCGTCGGGGCCTATGCCGAACGGGTGGGCTTTGGCTTTGTGATGCTGTTTTCTGCCCTTTGGATGCTGGTGGTCTATGCGCCCGTCGTTCATTGGATTTGGGGCGCGGGAATGCTGGCGGATGGCGGCATTTTCGGCGCAATGGGGGTGCGGGACTTTGCGGGCGGCATCGTGGTGCATGAAACAGCGGGGATTGCGGCACTGCTGATCGCCGTCGCCCTTGGCCCACGCAAGCACCGCACCACGCCGCCGCACAATCCCGGCATGGTGATGATCGGCGCCGGGATGCTGTGGGTGGGCTGGTTCGGCTTCAACGGCGGCTCTGCCTTGGCCGCCAACGGACAGGCCGCCATGGCGATCACCGTCACGCATCTGTCGGCGGCAGCCGCGTCGCTGACATGGGCGCTGTGGGAGCGGATCAAGTTTGGCCGCGCCTCTCTGGTGGGCTTGGTTACGGGCACCATTGCCGGATTGGCGTCCATTACCCCGGCGTCAGGTTATGTCGGGCCAATGGCAGCCCTGCTGATCGGGGGCGTGGCGGGAATCCTGTGCCAAGAGGCAGTGCTGCTGGTCAAACACCGCCTGAAGATCGACGACACGCTGGATGTCTTCGCCGTCCATGGCGTTGGCGGGATTTTTGGCACGATCATGGTGGCGGCGCTGGGGGCTGGTTCCTGGGCCGCGCAACTGGGCGGGTTGGCCGTGGTGGGGATCTGGACCGTGGCCGCCAGCTGGGTCCTGATCAAGCTTTGCGCTTTGGTGACGCCATTGCGGGTTGATGTGGAAACCGAGGTCAACGGTCTGGACCTGTCGGTGCATGGCGAGCGTGCCTATGACGTGAACTCGTGACCCCAGCCCCAACCTGCGCCGGACGCAAGCACGGGGGGGGGGCTGCACCACAAACCATGAGGCCCCGGGTCAATTCCGGGGCGGCGCGGTGCCAGCGGCGGGTGCAGGGTCGCAAACCGGGCTGCACCCCTCTTGGCCATCGCCTTTTCTCTATTTGGGGTGCAATTGCGCCGCCCGCGCCTCAAACGCCCGCACCACCCGCGTCATCGCCTCGTTGAACACAAGGCCGATGATGCCGGACAGAATGGCGTTCTTGAACTCGAAATCCACCTCGAACGCCACCTCGCAACCGCCTACGGGCAGATCGCGGAAACTCCAGACCGATTTCAGATGCTTGAACGGGCCATCGATGTATTCGGTCAGGATGCGCATGTCGCCGGGCAGCAAAGTCACCCGGCTGCCAAAGCGTTCGCGGAAGACCTTGAAGGAGATCACCAGATCCGCCTCCATCACCTCGCCGCCCTCAATGGGTTTGCGCGAGCGGATGCGGGCAGCGGCAGTCCAAGGGAGGAATTCGGGATAGCGGGCAACGTCTGCCACCAGATCGTACATCTGTTGGGCCGTATAGGGCAGACGTTTGGTTTCGGAATGGCGGGGCATGCGCAACCTATCGCGTGACTTGAGCCTTGGTTTTGGTTAGAAATGCCCCGGAAATCAAGGGGGCCACATGCCGCATCGTCCATATGTCATTGATCAGATGATCTCGGCCAAAGCCATTGCGGCGCGGGTGGAAGCCTTGGCGCGTGAGATCACCACCCATTTTCAGGGCTGCGACAAGCTTGTGGTGGTGGGCCTGCTGCGCGGGTCTTTCGTCTTTGTGGCCGATCTTGTGCGCGAAATTGACCTGCCGGTGCAGGTCGATTTCCTGGAGGCGTCCAGCTATGGCGACTCCACCCATTCCAGCCGTGAAGTCCGCATCCTGAAGGATTTGCGCGGCGAAATCGCGGGGCAGGATGTGCTGGTGGTGGAAGATATCGTCGATACCGGCTTTACCCTCAGCCATGTCAAACGCCTGCTTTTGTCGCGCGATCCGGCGCGACTGGAGGTCTGCGCGCTGCTCGACAAACCTTCCCGGCGCGAGGTGGACATCAAGGCCACCTGGACGGGATTTGAGATACCCGACGAATTTGTCGTGGGCTATGGTATTGATTTTGCACAGCGCAACCGCAACCTGCCCTATATCGGCAAGGTCCGGTTCACCGAATGATCTGGCTGCTGCGCATGGTGAAAGCGGCACGCCATCCGCCCTCGCCTCTGCGGGTCCGGTTGGGGCACGGTGTGGTCGCGGTTTGTCTGACACTGGCGGCGGCGGAATACATCCGGGGCTGGCTTCGGTTGTTGACGGCGAACGAGCGCTTCGCCTGCACCAGGTCGGTTCTGCCCCTGTCAGCGCGGGGATCGGGATTAAGGCTGTTCTTACAGTTGCACTGCTTTAGACTTTGACCGTTCGGTGCGAGTGTTCGCCCCGTTTGGATCACAACCCCTCTGAAAAGGCGCGTCCCATGGTGCGACTGAAATACGCGGTGGCGGGAATTGCATTGCTGGGCTTTGCAGGCTTTGTGCTGCTGTCGGCCCCGCGCGTCAGTGACCCGGCGATTTATGACGGTCTGACCGCCAATGCCACCCATGGTGCGCAAGTGTTCTGGGCCGCTGGCTGCGCATCATGTCACACGGCACCCGGAGCGCCCGCATCAGAGACACCGCTGCTTGCGGGTGGACAAAGCTTCGCATCGCCCTTTGGGACCTTCCTTGCGCCCAATATCTCAACCGATCCGACTGAGGGCATTGGCGGTTGGAGCCTGCCCGATTTTGCCCATGCCATCACCAATGGCGTTTCGCCCTCGGGTCAGCATTATTTCCCCGCCCTGCCCTACAGCGCCTATGCCAAAATGCTGCCGCAGGACGTCGTGGACCTCAAGGCGTTCATGGACACCCTGCCCGCCGATGCCACTGCCAGCCTGCCGCATCAGATCGGCTTTCCCTTCAACATCCGTCGTTCCTTGGGAATCTGGAAGCTGATGTTCCTGCGCGACGACTGGGCAATCGACGCTGCCTCGCCGGCAATCGAACGGGGCCGGTACATCGCCGAAGCTTTGGCGCATTGCGGCGAATGCCACACGCCGCGCAATCTATTGGGGGGATTGGATCGGTCGCGCTGGCTGGGCGGCGCGCCAGACCCGTCGGGCAAGGGCAGCATTCCCAACATCACGCTGGGAAAACTGACATGGTCAGAGGCCGAGATTGTCGAATATCTGACCTCGGGGTTCACGCCCGAGTTTGACTCGGTGGGCGGCCATATGGCGCATGTGGTGGACAACATGGCGCGGCTGCCCGAGTCGGATCGTGCCGCGGTGGCCGCCTATCTGAAATCGGTGCCCGCTGTTCCATGATACTGATCGGCCAATATGACAGCCCTTTTGTGCGCCGCGTCGGGATTGCGCTGCGGCTTTACGGGCTGGTGTTTGAGCATCGCCCCCTGTCGGTCTTTGGCGATGCCGAGGCGGTACGGGCGCTGAACCCTCTGATGCGGGTCCCTGTGCTGGTGCTGGACGATGGCTTTGTGCTGACCGACAGTCACATGATGCTGGATTATCTGGACAGCCTTGTGCCAAACCCGCTGTTTCCCCGCGATGAACCCGCGCGCCGCCGGGCGCTGAAGGTCGCGGCCTTGGGCTGCGGTCTGGCGGAAAAGGCGGTCAGCCTGTTTTACGAACGCCGCTTGCACGACACCACTTCGCTGCTGTGGGAGGCGCGCTGTCAGACGCAGATCGGATCTGCGTTGCGGGCACTGGAGGCGGATCATGCCGCCTGCCCGGGTGATTGGTGGTTTGGCGCGATGGGCCATGCCGATATTGCCGTGGCCTGCGCCTGGCGCTTTGCAACCGAGGCGCATCCGGGCCTGATCGCCCCCACCGATCACCCAGCATTGGCCGCCCATGCGGCACGGTGCGAGGCTTTGACGGTGTTTGCAGAGATCGCGCAGCCCTTTGTGGCCCCAAAAACGTGACATCTGCGAAACGGCAGCTGACAGTTTGGAACGCCTGTGGCCTTGATCCGGGGTTGAGGGCAAGCGCGAGGCGGGTATCGACTTGACCGCAATGGTTGCCAGCGTTGTGATGCCCTTGGCGAGACCGCCACATGTATCTCGCCGCCGCCGTTCTTGAGGTTCTGGGATGGGCTGATCGCCGATGGCATGGCAGAGGTTTCACGCCAACCAAACCTCACACTGCAAACACCGGTGCGATGCGGCTCTGTCCGTCCCCTGATCCAAAGCAGCTGAGAGCGACGTCCGACCGGGGCTGAAAGGCCTAGCCCCGCCCCAGTTTTTCCATCCGTGCGTTGCGCAGCTGCGCAAAATCATCGCCCGCGTGATAGCTGGACCGGGTCAGTGGCGTGGCGGACACCATCAGAAACCCCTTGCCATAGGCGCTGGTTTCATAGGCCTTGAATTCATCCGGCGTGACGAACCGGTCAACGCGGTGGTGTTTGGGGGTGGGTTGCAGGTACTGCCCGATGGTCAGGAAATCCACATCCGCCGCGCGCATGTCATCCATCACCTGCCCCACACCCTGACGGTCTTCGCCAAGACCCACCATGATGCCGGATTTGGTGAACAGGGTCGGGTCAAGTTCCTTGACCTTCTGCAAAAGCCGCAAGCTGTGGAAGTAACGCGCCCCGGGGCGGACCGAGGGGTAAAGGCCCGGCACGGTTTCCAGATTGTGGTTGAACACATCGGGGCGCGCCTCGACCACCTTTTCCAAGGCAGAGGGCGGGCATTTCAGGAAATCAGGCGTCAGAATCTCGATCGTGGTGCCGGGGCTGCGGTGGCGAATGGCGCGGATGGTCATGGCGAAATGGTCCGCTCCGCCATCGTCCAGATCGTCACGGTCCACAGAGGTGATCACCACATGCTTCAGACCCAGTTCGGACACCGCATGTGCCACACGTCCCGGCTCGAACGCATCAAGCGCCTTGGGCTTGCCGGTGGCAATGTTGCAGAACGAACAGCCCCGCGTACATATCTCGCCCATGATCATCATGGTGGCGTGGCCCGCAGACCAGCATTCGCCGACATTCGGGCAGCCCGCCTCTTCGCAGACCGTCACCAGCTTTTTCTCACGCAGGATGTCGCGGGTCTTCTTGTACCCTTCGGAGGTCGGCGCGCGCACCCTGATCCAGTCGGGCTTTTTGGGCTGCGCGTTGTCGGGCTTGTGCGCTTTTTCGGGGTGACGTTGGTCTGGCAGTTTGAGATCACGCACCGATTTTTCCCCCTGACGGCTTTGCCTCCAACAGATAGTCTTACCGCAGCCCCTTGGCAACGTCTGCAGCTTTGACATGAGCGCATGGGGCCATGTGGTGAGGGCAAGGCCAAAGGCTGGCCCTGTTATTGTTGACGGAGGGAAGATGAACAAGAAACTGATCGCCGAAGGACTGGGAACCGCGATCCTTGTGCTGTTTGGCTGCGGGGCTGCCGTCATTGGTGGCGCGGCAATTGGCTTTACCGGGATTTCGCTGGCCTTTGGTCTGGCAATTGTGGCGGCGGCTTATGGCCTGGGTGCCATATCCGGCGCACATCTGAACCCGGCCGTGTCCTTGGGCATGGTGATGGCGGGCCGGATGAGCATGGCTGAATTTGTCGGTTACGCCGCGGCGCAACTGGCCGGTGCAACTCTGGGCGCGCTGA
The DNA here is from genome assembly GCA_044231405.1 of Cypionkella sp. GTDB lineage: Bacteria > Pseudomonadota > Alphaproteobacteria > Rhodobacterales > Rhodobacteraceae > Cypionkella. The sequence continues at coordinate 15,327 of JBIHZO010000007.1, forward strand.
TCCTGTATCTGATCGCCTCCGGCAAAGGCGATTTTGCCATGAGGCCCTGGGCCTTGGGGTCGAATGGTTACGGCGCGGGCTATCTGGGCGAATACTCCCTGACAGCGGCGCTGGTGTTTGAATTCGTGATGATGTTCCTGTTCGTCACGGTGATTCTGGGGGCCACGGGCAAAGGCGCGGCGGCTGGCTTTGCCGGGCTTGCGATTGGACTGACATTGGCCGCGATCCATCTGGTTGGCATCAATGTGACCGGCGTTTCGGTGAACCCGGCGCGGTCCTTTGGCCCGGCGGTGTTTGCAGGTGGTGCGGCGCTGTCGCAACTTTGGGTGTTCTTCGCGGCCCCCTTGGCGGGCGGCGCTTTGGCGGGCCTTGTTCACAAGGCCGGTCTGACTCGCGCCGACTGATCGCTGTTTCAGATCACCAAAGGGGGCGCAGAACTGTGCCCCCTATTTTCGTTTTAGAATTGTTCTAATCCCCTTTGCGCAATCCGCCTCTGCCCTATATTGTGTCGCAGAACGCCGTCCAAACGGGGCCGGCACACCAACAGCGGAGACGAGCGATGGACGGAAATGATACGGCGCGCGGTGGCAAATGCCCGGTTTTGCACAGTGCGGGGTCACAGACGACTTCTTCAGTGCGCTCCAACCGCGACTGGTGGCCAAATGCCCTGAACCTCAAGATTTTGCACCAGCATTCGGCGCTGTCCAACCCGATGGGCGCCGAGTTTGATTATGCGGCGGCCTTTGGTGCCTTGGACTTCGCGGCGGTGAAGGCTGATCTTTACGCCCTGATGACCGACTCGCAAGACTGGTGGCCTGCGGACTGGGGCCATTACGGCCCGCTGTTCGTCCGCATGGCTTGGCATTCCGCTGGCACCTACCGCACCGGCGACGGGCGTGGTGGCGCGGGCACCGGCACCCAGCGGTTTGCGCCGCTGAATTCCTGGCCCGACAACGTCAACCTCGACAAAGCCCGCCGCCTGCTGTGGCCGATCAAAGCCAAATACGGCAACGCGCTGTCATGGGCTGACCTGATGATTCTGGCGGGCAACGCAGCGATGGAATCCATGGGGTTCAAGACCTTCGGCTTTGGCGGCGGTCGTGCCGATGTTTGGGAGCCGGAAGAGGACATCTATTGGGGCGCCGAAGACACTTGGCTGGGCGACGCGCGCTACGAGGGTGATCGTCAGTTGGAAAACCCGTTGGCCGCCGTGCAGATGGGCCTGATCTACGTCAATCCCGAAGGTCCGAACGGTGTCGCAGACGCACTCGCCTCGGGTCGTGACATTCGCGAAACCTTTGCCCGCATGGCGATGAACGACGAGGAAACCGTGGCCCTGACCGCAGGTGGGCATACCTTTGGAAAGGCGCATGGCGCGGGCGACCCGGCCCTTGTCGGCCGTGAACCGGAAGGTGCCGGTCTCGAAGAACAGGGTCTGGGCTGGAAAAACGCCTTCGGGACCGGGGTCGGCATTCACGCCACCGGTTCGGGGATCGAAGGCGCTTGGAAGCCAAATCCGACGACTTGGGACATGGGCTATCTGCGCGTCTTGCTGAAATACGACTGGTCGCTGGGCCGCAGCCCTGCCGGTGCGCAGCAATGGCATCCCGTGAATTGCGCCCCCGAAGACATGGTCATCGATGCGCATGATCCGTCAATCATGCACCCGCCGATGATGACGACCGCCGATATGGCGATGAAGTTGGACCCGATCTATGGCCCGATCTCGGCGCGCTATCTGGCCGATCCCGATGCCTTCGCCGACGCCTTCGCCCGTGCGTGGTTCAAGCTGACTCACCGCGATATGGGACCGAAGGTTCTGTATCTGGGGCCAGAAGTGCCTGCCGAGGATCTGATCTGGCAAGACCCGATTCCGGCGGCTGACTATCCGCTGGTGGATGCGGGTGAAGTGGCCGGGTTGAAGGCGACGATTCTGGCTTCGGGTCTGACGGTGGCGGAACTGGTGTCGGTGGCTTGGGCTTCGGCCTCAACCTTCCGGGGTTCGGACAAGCGCGGCGGAGCCAATGGCGCCCGCATCCGGCTTGCGCCACAAAAGGATTGGGCGGTGAACAATCCGGTGCAACTGGCGAAGGTGCTGGCGGTGCTGGAGGGAATTCAAGCCGCGTTCAACGCCAAGGGGGCTGCAAAAGTGTCGCTGGCCGATCTGATCGTGCTGGGCGGTTCGGCTGCGGTGGAACAGGCGTCGGGCGTATCGGTGCCCTTCACGCCGGGCCGCACCGATGCAACCCAGGACCAGACCGACGTCGACAGCTTTGCCTTCCTGGAACCGCAGGCAGACGGCTTCCGCAACCATCTGAAGGCGCAGTACACCGTGTCGGCCGAGGAATTGCTGGTCGACAAGGCGCAGTTGCTGACCCTGACCGCGCCCGAAATGACGGTGCTGATCGGCGGCATGCGGGTGTTAAACACCAACTCCGATGGTTCGGCGCATGGGGTGCTGACCAACCGTTCGGGCACCTTGACGAATGATTTCTTCGTCAACCTGCTCGATATGGGCACGGTCTGGACTGCGACCTCGGCCAGCAACGACGCGTTTGAGGGCCGTGACCGGTCCACCGGTGCGCTGCGCTGGACCGGCACACGGGTTGACCTGCTGTTCGGGTCGAACTCGCAACTGCGGGCCTTGGCCGAGGTCTATGGCAGCCATGACGGTCAGGCGAAATTCACCCGTGATTTCGTGGCGGCCTGGGTCAAGGTGATGGAACTGGACCGCTTCGATCTGAAGTAACCGGCGCTTGGCGTTTCAACAAAGGCGGCGCATAGCGCCGCCTTTGTCATGTTCAACCACGCCACCCCCTATTGGGTCCGGGGCCTGCTTCACTGCCCAAAGGCCCCGGACCCAATCCGGGGCGGCGTGGCATTTGAGACTGACCACGTTTCCCGATTTCCCATGAGATCATCTTGCGCTAAATCCCCGACATGACCCCATTCGAACTGACCCTCGCGCTGTTGGCTTTGCTGATCACTCCCGGTCCGACCAATGCGGTTTTGGCGGTGGCGGGCGCGCAGGGCGGCTTTTGGGCAGGGCTGCGGCTGATTCCAGTGGTGGTGCTGTGTTATCTTGGCGTGGTGACCCCCCTTGCGCTGTGGGGAGCGCCCTTGATGTCCGACCTGCCGCTGCTGCAGCCGCTGCTGACCGGATTGGCGGCGCTTTGGGTGGCCTATTTGGCCTATGGTCTGTGGCACAGGCCTGCGCATCGCGACCAAGCCTCTGCGCGCGTCACGGTGCGGCAAACGGCAGTGACAACGCTTCTGAACCCGAAATCGCTGATCTTCGGACTGGTGCTGATCCCGGCATCTCCAATGGCCGGAATGATGGGCTTTGCCCTTCTTGTGCCATTGGTGTCGGCGCTTTGGGTGGCTTTGGGCGCGGGCGTGTTCTCTCGCTCGGGCCAATGGCTGAACAAAGGTGCCGCGATCTGGTTGGCCCTGTTGTCGATCTTGCTGGCCGCCAAAGCGTTCGCGGGGTAGCCGCACCCCGGCGCGGTGCAGCGGCCCCGCGCGTGCGCCTTGTCGCACCCGACGCGGTGCAGTGGCTCCACGCGTGCGCCTTGCCGCACCCGGCGCGGTGCAGTGGCTCCTCGCGTGCGCCTTGCCGCACCCGGCGCGGTGCAATGGCTCCGCGCGTTCGGCCCTGAAAACGCTCCACCGGAGCGTTTTCGCGGCAAAGCCGCCGGGCCTCACCCAATAAGCGGTCCGGATTTTCCATAAGTTTCAACGTGATGGCGGTGCAAACGCTGCAAGGCGATACGCAGAACGATCTTGCCCGACCGCGCCGCCCAGCCCAACCGCTGCTCCGCCGTCTCGATGCCCTCCAGAAAGCAACAGACCCGCAGTGCCACATCGCCAAGCCCCGGCCCGAGATCGCGCAGCGCAAGTGCCACCCGATCGCGCGCGGCACGCGGCCCCTCGGCCTGCCCTGCCTCCGCACGAAAACTGCCACGGTCGCCGCCGGTCAGAAAACGCTCCCAGTTCTGCGCCACGCGGGGGCCCATCTGCGCCAGTTCGAAATCCTCACGCAGGCGCTCGGCTGCGTTCACCAATTCGGGTTCCAGAAACAGCTTGCCATCCTTGTCGCGCCGGCGCCCCAACACCGCCACCGGGCTTTCGGCCAGATTGTAGCGGATCCGGCGCGGGCCATCCTCGGTGACCGTCTCGCGGCTGTCCCATTCACGGTGCTGATCGGCGAAGGGCGTGGCGGCCTCGGCCAAACCGCCATGCGCGTCGTCGGCCAACATCCGCAACAAGGCAGTACGGCCTGCGGGGGTGATCTCATAGCTGGCCACCCGCCCCGGTTTGCGACAGATGATCCAGTCTTTCAACGCGAAGGCCTGCGCCAGAACCCGCTCAACCACCCCGGTGCGCAGGCTGCGGCCATCGGGGAATTCGCGCATCACCACCGCTTTTTCCATATCGGGGGCAATGGCAAGGATGGCCCCCGGCTCGGCCAGACGGCGCAGGATGCGCTTGCCTTCGCGATCAATGGTGGCAGCATCTGCGATCAGGCTTTGCGGGCGAATGGGGGCGGTCATGTCCGGAGTGTCCTCTCTGGCGGCGGGATGGGTTGGGTCGCCGTGCAACAAGGCGGCCAGCGCCTCGTCGACCAGCGGATCGTCGCGGCGGCCTTCATAGCGGCGCACAAGGCGCATGACGGTCGAGGCATGCTTGCCATCGCGCCGGGCCAAAGCCCGCAGCGACATGCCGTCTTCGGTATGGTTCAAGTACAGCCGGACCGCGTCGGGCAACCAACCGGGCAAGCTGTGCAAGGAAGAAAGGTTGGATTGCATCGCCTCGTTCTGCACCGTTTCACCGGCTGTTGGTGTCTCGCCAAAGACGCTTTCAACCGTGAGTGGCATTTGTTACCTAATGGTTAATGACTGTGACTTTTCCGATAATTGTTTATAATTCTTAAACAATGCGGCAATCCTGCGCGCGCTCGAAATGACCCAGACGCAACGCCCGGTTGCGCGCGGTTAAGGTGAAGCCTGTCCAACCGGAGGCTGCCATGACCGATTTTCGTGCCCTGCTGAATGAATTGCGCCGCCCGCGCCTGTTGATCCGCGCCGCCCGCTTTGGGCTGGGCGATTATCGACGTGAGCGGGATTTGAAGCGGCTTGTCCCCAATATGGTGTCAGCGGGCCGCACAGTGCCACATCTGCTGGAAGCGGAGGAACAGCTGGAAGCGACCCGTCGCACCGGCGACGCTGCCTATTCGGTGGCGCATCACATTGACGTGCTGATCGCGTTGATGGCCGAAGTGCGTCTGCTGTCGCGCAATATGGCCGTATGACAGCGCAATGGCCCGCGCAGGAAGGGGGGGCAGGCCATTGTTTCCCTTTTCGAACCTTCGCCACGACGAAAGTCTTGACCGTCCTGCGGCACTTGGCCACGTTCCGAGATGCGATCAGGCGTTTCGCGCAGTGGCTGTGGGGGTATCACACCCCCACGCCCCCGTGGGATATTTCAGGACAGATGAAGCCAAAGGCAGAGTCGGATCAGATGAAGGCGTCCGGCATTTCGGATTTGCGTCTGGCGACGTAAGCGTCCAGCGCCTCACGGATGCCTTCGTCCAGCGCGGGCTGCTGATAGTCGCCCAGCATTTTGGCGACGCGCTCGGTTGCCAGCGCCTGGGTGTCGCGCGCGCCTTCCTCGGCCCAGGTTTCAAACGGCTTGAAGTCGAACAGGTCCGACCGCCAGAATGCGGTTTTGAAATTGGCTTGCGTGTGTTCGCAGCCAAGGAAGTGACCGCCCGGACCCACTTCGCGGATGGCATCCATGGCTTGACCGTTGGTGTCCATCATGATGCCCTGGGCCAGATGGTGCAGCGTGCCCAGCTGATCGGCGTCCATCACGAATTTCTCATAGGACGACACCAGCCCGCCCTCCAGCCAACCACAGGCGTGCAGCATGAAGTTCACGCCGGCCAGAAGCCCCATGTTCAGGCTGTTTGCCGTTTCGTAGGCCGCTTGTGCGTCTGGCAGTTTCGAGCCGCAGAATGAGCCTGCGGAGCGGTAGGGCAGACCCAGACGGCGCACCAATTGCCCGACGCCATAGGTGATATGCGCGGCCTCGGGGGTGCCAAAGGTCGGCGCGCCCGAGTTCATGTCGATCGAGGTCACAAAGGCCCCTGCGATCACCGGCGCACCGGGGCGCACCAGTTGCGAATAGGCGACGCCGGCCAGAACCTCGGCCAAGACCTGCGTCAAGGTGCCCGCCACCGTCACCGGGGCCATCGCGCCACCCACGATGAAGGGCGAGATGATCGCGGCCTGATTGGCCTGCGCGTAGACCTCCAGCGCGCCCATCATGATGCCGTCAAAGGTCATCGGCGAATTGATGTTGATCAGGCTGGTCATCACCGTGTTCTGATCGACAAAATCGGCGCCGAACAGGATTTTCGACATCTCGACCGAATCGGCCGCACGCGACGGCTCTGTCACCGAGCCCATATAGGGCTTGTCCGACAGCACCATATGGGCGTGCAACATATCCAGATGGCGCTTGTTCACGGGAACATCGGTCGGCTCACAGACGGTGCCGCCCGAATGGTGCAGCCATTTCGACATGTAGCCCAGTTTCACGAAATTCTGGAAATCATGGATGGTGGCATAGCGCCGACCGCCCGCCGCGTCGCGCACGAAGGGCGGGCCGTAGACTGGGGCCAACACCAGATTGCGACCGCCGATATCGACAGTGCGCTCGGGGTTGCGGGCGTGCTGAATGAAGGTTTTTGGTGCGGTGGAGCAGAGTTTGCGCGCCAATCCGCGCGGGATGTGCACACGCTCGCCGCGCACATCAGCGCCAGCCTCCCGCCAGCGTTGCAGGGCAGCCTCGTTTTCCACAAAATTGACGCCGATTTCTTCCAGAACGGTTTCGGCGTTCCATTCGATGATCTGGAGCGCCTCCTCGTTGAGAATCTCAAAATTCGGAATGTTGCGCTGGATGAACTTTGCCGTCTCGAAAGACACCGCTGTGCGCTCTGCCCGCCGCGTTGCCCCGCCACCGCCCCGTGCCCGACGTCCACCCAAATCGCTCATGTCATTCTCCATCCGGTGCCGCAGTTGCGGCTTATTTTGCCCCTTATGCCGCGATTGCCTTGACCCTCTCCCCCCGAATGCGCCGTATAATTGCCAAAACCGACATGAACCCATCCTGAAAGCGACGAGCGACACGCTTTGCGGGCAAATACCCTTCATCAGAGCGGAACCGCTTCTTAAAATTCCGGCTTCCAGAATTTTCCCCCGCCGCCACCTTGCGATTCTCCTCGCATGCGGCTACCCGAGGCCATGACACAGCATCAACGCCTTCTGATCATCGACTTCGGCTCTCAGGTCACGCAACTGATTGCGCGCCGCCTGCGCGAGTTGAACGTTTATTGCGAAATTCACCCCTACAACAAGGTCGACAATGCCTTTCTGGACGCCTTTGCGCCGAAAGCCGTGATCCTGTCGGGGGGGCCGGCTTCGGTCTATTGGGACGGCGCGCCAATGCCGCCTTCGGGCGTGTTCGATCTGGGCGTGCCGATTTTGGGCATTTGCTATGGCCAACAGGTGATGATGCATTGCCTTGGCGGGCATGTGGAGGGCGGGCATGGCACCGCAGAATTCGGCCGCGCCTTCGTGACGCCCACCGCCGACACGCTGCCTTTGCTGGATGGCTGGTTTGCCGACGGGAAAGAACAGGTCTGGATGAGCCATGGCGACCATGTTTCGCGCCTTGCCCCCGGCTTTGAGGTCTATGGCACTTCGCCCAATGCGCCCTTTGCGATCACCGCCGATGTGGCCCGGCAGTTCTATGCCGTGCAGTTCCACCCCGAGGTGCATCACACCCCGAAGGGTGCGCAACTGTACCGGAATTTCGTGCAGTTGGCGGGCTTTACCGGTGATTGGACCATGGGTCTGTACCGTGAGCAGGCCATCGCCAACATCCGCACCCAAGTCGGTGACAAGCAGGTGATCTGCGCGCTTTCGGGCGGCGTGGACAGTTCCGTGACGGCGATCCTGATCCATGAGGCGATCGGTGAGCAACTGACCTGCGTTTTCGTCGACCACGGCCTGTTGCGTCTGGGCGAGGCCGAGCAGGTCGTCGCCATGTTCCGCGACCACTACAACCTGAACCTGATCCATGCCGATGAATCCGAACTTTTTCTGGGTCGTCTGACCGGGATTTCTGATCCGGAAACCAAGCGCAAGATCATCGGCGGCCTGTTCATCGACGTGTTCCAGAAATATGCCAATGGCATTGAAGGCGCGGAATTCCTTGCCCAAGGCACGCTTTACCCCGATGTGATCGAGTCCGTGTCCTTCAGCGGTGGGCCTTCCGTCACCATTAAATCGCATCACAATGTCGGTGGTCTACCCGAGAAGATGGGTTTGAAACTGGTCGAACCGCTACGGGAATTGTTCAAGGATGAGGTCCGCGCTTTGGGCCGTGAATTGGGCTTGCCCGCCAGCTTCATCGGCCGTCACCCCTTCCCGGGCCCCGGTCTGGCCATCCGCTGCCCGGGGGAGATCACACCCGAAAAGCTGGACATTCTGCGCAAGGCGGATGCCGTCTACATCGAT
>JBIHZO010000143.1:0-8060 GCA_044231405.1 Cypionkella sp.
TGCCGCGACGGTCTCCCCCACCCGCTGCGCTCCCAGATGCCAGCGCAGCGCAGCGCCCCCCAACAGCACCGTCAACCGCACCGCAGGCAGCGCCGCCATCACCTGCACCCGCCACGTCTGCGCACAAATGGGCGGTGGCGGCAGATCGGCCCCCTTGGAATCATAGCCCGGAAAACAGAAGGCCATCGGCACAATCGCCACCTTGTCGCGGTCATAAAACGCATCGGCGTCCAGCCCCAGCCATGTCCGCAAGCGATCCCCCGAGGCATCGGTAAACGGCCGCCCCGAAACCTGCACCCGCAAGCCGGGCGCTTGGCCGACGATCAACAAGCGCGCGGTCGGGCCGAACCACACCACCGGGCGCGGCGCGTGCGCCGTCGCTGTCGCGGCAAAGCGCGGCGCACAGATCCGGCAGGCGGCGATCTGGTCCTGCAAGCCGGGGTCATCCGTCATGGGGTCTGGCCTTTGCACAGAGTCGCAAACAGCCCTAGACATAAACGGCGGTTGCGCGCTTTGATACCACAAGATATTGATTGACAACTCTTGCGCAGGCTTAGTCCCATGTACCGCGTTTCCCCTTTCGTGCGCCACTTTGCCAACGCTTTGGTGATCGGGGTGATTGCGGCCACCGCTTGGGTCAATCTCAGCGCCGCCAGCTATTACGACTTCATTGAATGGCGGCTGGCCGATCTGCCTTTGCCGCTGTGGTTGTCGCCCGCGCCCACAAGCTTGACCCCCCTGATCTTTGTGTCCGACGGCTTGATGGCCCTGTTCATGTTCTTTGTCGGCAAGGAACTGTGGGAGGCCTTGGTGCTGGAACGTGGCGCGCTGTCGGGCCCGCAGTCCATCGTGCCCTTGGGTGGGGTGATGGGCGCGGTTTTGGGAGCGGTGCTGCTGTGGGTGCTGGTGGGCAGTGCCGTGGAAACCGCCGAAGAGGCAACCTTCGCCGCAGGCTGGGCCGTGCCTCTGGGCAGCGATGTGGTGCTGGCCTATGTGGTCGGGCGGCGGGTGTTTGGTGCGGGGCATCCGGCGCTGCATGTGCTTTTGTTGGTGACGATTGCCAGCGATCTGATCGGGCTGCTGGCCTTGGGCCTGGCGCATCCCTCGGGTGGGTTGTTGCGGCTGACCTGGCTGGTCCTGCCCGTGGCGTCCAGTTTGGGGGTCTGGGCGCTGTTCGGGCGCAGGCTGGCGCTGACAGCATCGGAAACCGCGCGGCGGCGGGGGCTGGCGATCTGGCCCTATGTCATCGCAGGGGCGATCGGCTATGTCGGCGTCGCCGCCGCTGGTCTGCCGCCCGCACTGGGGCTGCTGCCGGTGATCCCGGCCATTCCCCACGCCGACCGCTCCTTTGGCCTGTTCGCCGAGGCCGAAGAATTCCTGCACGACCCCCTGAACCAGCTTGCACATTTGCTGGTCCGGCCCTTGGCTTTCGTATTGTTTGCCTTCGGGCTGACCCATGGCGGCATAGACATTTCGGCCTTTGCCCCCACCACCCTGACCGTGCTGGCCGCATTCTGGATCGGCAAGCCGCTGGGCTTTTTGCTGGGCTGCGTGATCGCGGCACAGGTGTCCCAAGGCCGGCTGCCCACAGGCGTTGCCCTGCGCCACCTGCTGTTGGTGGCGGTGCTGATCGGGATGGGCTTTACCGTGCCGGTGCTGGCGCTGGAAACCGCCCTGCCCGGCGGCGGCATGGTCGAGGCCGCGCGTCTGGGGCTTGCTCTCAGCCTGCTCGCGGGCGCCGCCGCCATCGCAATGTCGCGTCTGGTGCGCCGCTCCGGCACGCGACCTTGATCAATTGTCGCTGAATTTGACATAATGATGCCCCAAATCCCGCATACCACCAAGAATGCCCCCTTGTGAGACAAAGCAAACAGGGCGTTAACACTCACTTGTTAGGCTGATAGAGCAAACAAAGCCGGAGGCAGGCCAACAGGCCAGGAATGATTGCGTTCGAGAATGTCAGTAAGTCCTTCTGGACCGGAAAGTCGCGCAAGGTGATCCTTGATCGCGCCAATTTCACTGTCGAGGTGGGCAACTCGCTGGGCATCCTTGCGCGCAACGGCACCGGAAAAACCACCATTATCAACATGATGGCCGGTCTGGAAAAGCCGGATGAGGGCAAAGTGATCCGCACCTCGCGCATTTCCTTTCCGCTTGGTTTCATGGGCGGGGTCGTGTCCAAACACACCGCCACCGAGAATTCCCGCTATATCGCACGGCTTTACGGTCTGGACCCCGACTATGTCGAAAGCTTTTGTCGCTGGCTTGCCGGCATCGACGAATATTTCGACATGCCAGTCGGCACCTATTCCTCCGGCATGCGGTCACGGTTTTCGTTTTCGCTGATGCTGGCGCTGGAATTCGACATCTACCTGATCGACGAGGGCATGCCGACCTCGACCGATGTCGAGTTCAACCGCAAGGCGGGTCAGGTCTTGCGGCAACGGCTTGCCAATGCCACCGTGGTTGTGGTGTCGCATCAACCCGCCACGCTTGAAAAGTTCTGCCGCACAGCCGCCGTGCTGCGCCATGGGCAATTGTACATGTTTGAAACTCTGGAAGAGGCGAAGCAGCTTTATGACTATGAAGCTCACAGTTAACCGGTTCCGCACCCGCCGGCCCGAACCTGTCGCAGCCCCCGCCCCGCTGCCGCGCGCGGCGGCACGCCCGAAGGTGATCGGCGATGACGCCTTCTTTCCCAGCGCCCATGACGATGGCTTTGCCGGGATGACCTTTCCGACGGCGCAGAAGCCGGGCTCTGCCCCGTCCCAAAACGATGCCCCGCAAGACATTGACCTGATCCGCCGCGAAGGGCTGACGGGGCGACAGCTGCGCATGGCCCGCCGTCTGGCGCAAAAACACAACCTGCCGGCGACCTCCGATTTTGACGCCGTCCGGCTGCTGCGCAACGCCGGGATTGACCCGTTTCAGGCCAATTCGGTGTTGGAACTGGTGTCGTCGGTGGATGGCCCACCGCCGCCCACAGGATCGCGCGCGCTGACCATCACCCCCGGCGGCGATGGCATTCAACTGCCCAAAACCATGAAGCCGATGCAACTGCCCTCCACCGAGATGCGCGCCGAACACGCCCATATCGCCGAGGTCATGAAAATTCAGCGCGATATGGCCAGACGGCGGCGCAAGAAATCCATTCTGCTGGCCGCCCGGTTGTTTGTCTTTGTGCTGTTGCCCACCCTGATGGCCGGGATCTACTACTACACCATCGCCACGCCGTTCTTTTCGACCAAGACCGAGTTTGTGATCCAACAGGCGCAGGCTCCGTCAGCCTCGGGCCTTGGCGGCCTGATGAGCGGCACTCCGATGGCAGGGGCGCTCGATTCGATCACCGTGCAGGGCTATCTGCAATCGCAGGATGCCATGCAGCTGCTGGATCAGGACAATGGCTTTCGCGCGCATTACTCAAACCCGGAAATTGATCCCATTCAACGGCTTGATCCCGGTGCCTCCAACGCCTCCGCCTACAAGGTCTACCGTCGCAACGTCAAGATTTCCTACGATCCGACCGAAGGCATCGTCAAGATGGAGGTGATCGCCGCCGATCCTGAAAAGGCTGTGGATTTCTCCAAGGCGCTGATCGGCTATGCCGAAGACCGCGTCGATGAAATCACCACCCGCCTGCGTGACGATCAGATGAGCGGCGCCTTGGAAAGCTACGAGGGGGCCGAGGTGAAACTGCATGACGCCAACATGCGCGTGGTGGAACTGCAAAAGAAATACAAAGTGCTGTCGTCCGAGGCCGAGGTGGGCATGATCACCGGACAGATCACCGGGCTGGAAACCCAGCTGCAACAGGACAATCTGTCCCTGGCGCAAATGGAATCAAATGCCAGCCCGAACAAGGCCCGGCTGGACCCTCTCAAACGCCGCATTGCGACCCTGCAAAGTGAAATCGCCCTGCTGCGCGCCAAGCTGACCGAGGATGACGCCGACGGCCTGTCGCTGGCCAATGTGCAAAGTGAACTTCTGGTGGCGCAGGCCGATGTGCAAACCCGGCAACTGCTGCTGGCGCAATCGCTGCAAGCCATGGAATCCGCGCGGGCCGAGGCCAACCGCCAGACCCGCTATCTGTCGATCTCGGTCAACCCGATTGCACAGGACGAGGCCGCCTATCCGCGCGCCTTTGAAAACACCATCGTGGTGATGCTGATCTTTGCCGGGGTTTACCTTATGATCTCGATGACTTTCGCCATCCTGCGCGAACAAATCACAGCCTGAGGACCGCATGAAAAACGTCACAATCGGCAGCCTGTCTGTCGGCAACACCCAACCTTTGCTCTTGATCGCAGGCCCGTGCCAGTTGGAAAGCCTTGATCACGCGCAGATGATCGCGGGCACCATGGCGGCGGTCTGCAAGGCCGCAGGCGCACAATATGTGTTCAAGGCCAGTTACGACAAAGCCAACCGCACCAGCCTGAAAGGTCGGCGCGGTCTGGGGATGGAGGCGGGGCTGCAAGTGCTGCAAGCTGTGCGCGCCATGGGCATGCCCGTGCTGACCGATGTGCATGACGCGGGTCAGGCGCGCGAGGCGGCGCAGGTCGTCGATGTCATTCAGATCCCGGCCTTCCTGTGCCGCCAGACCGATCTGTTGCTGACCGCGGGCGAAACCGGCGCGGTGGTGAACATCAAGAAGGGTCAATTCCTGGCCCCTTGGGATATGGCCAATGTCGCGGCCAAAGTGGCCTCCACCGGCAATGAAAACATCCTGCTCACCGAACGCGGCGCCAGTTTTGGCTATAACGCGCTGGTGGCTGACATGCGCGGCCTGCCGATCATGATGCGCACCGGCTACCCGGTGATCATGGATGCCACCCATTCGGTGCAACAGCCGGGCGGACTGGGCGGCTCCAGCGGCGGTCAACGTGAATTCGCCCCGGTGATGGCGCGCTGTGCGGTGTCCCTTGGCGTGGCGGGGGTGTTCATCGAAACCCATGAAGACCCTGACAACTCGCCCTCGGACGGCCCGAACATGATCCATCTGCGCGACATGGCGGCCCTGATCGACAGCCTGATGGCCTTTGACCGGCTGGCCAAATCCAACCCCTTGCACGTCTGACCCGCTGCAACCAATTTGACTGAAATTTGCCTTCATCTGTCCCGAAATATCCCGGGGGAGGCGCGCAGCGACGGGGGCAGCGCCCCCCTTCTTGCGCGCACAGGTTAAAATTGGGTTAAATTGGCCACCCCAAACCCTTGAAATACAACAAACAAAAAAAGGTCCCGGGTTGGGACCACCCTCAGGCCACCTGCCCCGCAGCCCAACCCGAACTCCACGCCCATTGAAAGTTATACCCGCCAAGCCAGCCCGTCACATCCACCACCTCACCCACGAAGAACAACCCCGGCACGCCCTTGGCCATCATCGTGCGCCCGTCCAGCGCGGCAGTGTCGACGCCCCCCAGTGTCACCTCCGCCGTCCGGTACCCCTCCGACCCCACCGGCATCAACCGCCAGTCCGTGATCATTGCGGCCACCCGCTCCAGATCGGTGCCGGAGATCTCGGCCATCGGCGCCACAATCCCCGATGCAGCCTCCAGATGCCGCGCCAGCCGCTCTGGCAGCAGCCGCCCCAGCACGGTGCGCAGCGCCGCCCGCCCCATGTCCTTCTTGCCCGCCCGCAGCACAGCGCCCACATCCTGTCCCGGCAACAGGTTCAGCCGCACGGCCTCCCCCTCGCGCCAATAGCTGGACGCCTGCAACACCGCAGGCCCCGAAAGCCCGCGATGGGTGAACAGAACCGCCTCATCAAAGCCAGCCTTCCCCGCCATCACCCGCCCGGCAACCGAGACGCCCGCCAGCGGCACCATCCACTCCAGCTCCTGCGCGGCAAAGGTCAGCGGCACCAGAGCGGGCCGGGTTTCCACCATGGGCAGCCCGAATTGTTCCGCCAGCTGATAGCCGAACCCCGTCGCCCCCATCTTCGGAATCGACTTACCGCCGGTCGCCACCACCACCGATGCCGCCCGCACCACCCCGCGTGCTGTCTCAACCGCAAAGCCGCCCGCCACCGACCGCACCGCGCTCACAGCACAGCCCAGCCAAAGCACCGCGCCCGCCCGCTCCAGATCGCGCAGCAGCATGTCCACAACCTGCCGGGCCGATCCGTCGCAGAACAATTGTCCCAGCGCTTTCTCGTGCCAGGCAATCCCGGCGGCGTCCATGCGTGCGATGAAATCCCATTGCGTGAACCGCTTCAGCGCCGACAGCGCAAAGCGCGGATTTTGTGATAGAAATCGATCAGGCGCGATGCCCAGATTGGTGAAATTGCACCGCCCCCCGCCCGAGATGCGAATCTTTTCGCCAGCGGCCTTGGCGTGGTCGATCACCAGAACCCGCCGGCCGCGACGTGCCGCCTCAATCGCGGCAAACATGCCCGCGGCCCCGGCCCCCAAGACGATCACATCCACCTGTTCCATGCCGCAAGTTAGCGCGGAAAAGCCATTGATGACAAGTACATGAAGTTTTTCGCAAAAGCCCCCTTGCAGCCACGCAAACCAGTCGTTAAACACCGCCGAAGTTGGGGCGTCGCCAAGCGGTAAGGCATCGGTTTTTGGTACCGACATACGGAGGTTCGATCCCTCCCGCCCCAGCCAACATCCTTGATGACTGCGTTCTGCTCGTAGATTTCGCTCTGGCAGCCCGAAATGTTCGCAGGGGTTTGGTTTCGCTGCCATAGGCTTATGAGCCACCGTCCCTGTCAGAGTGAAAACGGTTTCCGATTGAAATCTAAGACAGTCGTCCGCTGAACTGCCCCAAGCTCTGCCCCAGTGCGGGTGGGACGGGTGGCGGGGGTTAGTGTTGGCGGGAGCCAGTGGAACGGCAATCAGAGCAGGTCAGATCGGCAAGACAAGCGCGCAGGTCAGATTCTAACTGGATCGCCGGAAACGTGCGACCACCTTCTGCAGGTCAATCATGCAGATGATCCCGATTGTCGAAGCAAGCAAGAAAATCCAACCGTTCAGCCCCATGACCTTCCCGGTCGAAAAAAGATTGGCTCCACCGAAGACAACTAGGGCAAGAATGCCTAACTCGCCGTATCTCTGAACGTTAAGGTTGGCCATTGCGACCACCAAAAGCGTGAGGATGAAGGTCGGGCCAGACGTCAGAAAGCTATGCCAGCTCGCACCTTCCAATCCCATCGTCGTGAAAACAGATGTCAGGTAGAAGATCAGCAGCAAATTGATTGCAACTAGAGGGGTCAGCTTATGGCTATGCAAGAAATCGCCCCTGACTACTGGTGCCAACAGCAGTAGTGCGACTATTCCTGACGTCAGACTTGGTAAGAATTGGTGATTTTTGGTGAATAGCCAGAACCAACTGGATGGGTAAGTCAGGCTGCCAAGACCACATGCGGTAGCAAGGCAACCCAATGCGAAAAGGTTTCTGCGTGCCGGGCTGACTTGACTTATCTGACTTAGCAACAGGATACTCCAGGAGAACGTGACCGCAGCATTGGTATGCCACCTTACCTCATCAGCCAAGAATAAAACGAGCTAAGACAAGCATCGCCTCAAGCACCCTACGGTTTGGGGTGGGGGGAATAGGTATAAGTAATGGATGATAAAGGATAAGTTGGAAGGACTAGAAGGTACTGCTCCTCCTCCTCCCCTAGAGCCTGAAGGGAATAACCACCCTCCCCGTCCTCTCCTCCCACCTAGATAACCGTCCTAGCATCGAGTGTTGGCGTTCGATTCAGCGGGTGCAGTCCATCCTCAACCAACGCACATGCACTGCGGGTGACAGGGGAGAGCCATTTTCAGCGACGGATATTTCAAGACCACGCCTACGACTTGACGCCGCAAAGACGTAGGTTCATATACGGCTCTATGAACACCTAATGATGACCCAGCGTGGATCCATCAGTGCCTGAGAAATCAGGATCGGGTTCACCCAGCACCGGCTGGCGTACCTCTACCCCCCCCAATCTCACGGCTCGATATGCAATTTTTTCAGCATACTGCCGAATTTTAAAGAAAGAAATCATGACTGTACAGACCAACCTACTTTTCGACACTCTCTGCCTTGATCTCTGTGCGTCCTAC
>JBIHZO010000008.1:0-23888 GCA_044231405.1 Cypionkella sp.
GGCGATGTGAACCCCGGCAAGCAACTGGTTGACGATCTTGAAAGCCGCGCCAGTGCCTGCATCTTCGCCCAGCTCGTAGACCTTGGCGGCGATGCTGTCCAACACCGGGCGCACCTGGGTAAAAACATCCGATTTGCCCGAGGCCATGATTGTCAATTCCCCTGCGGCTGCCCGCACAGCACCGCCGCTGATCGGCGCATCAAGGTAGCCTAAGCCGCTGACCTCTGCCCGCACCGCAAAGTTACGGGCGGCATCTGGCGGCATGGTGGCGCATGACAGCAGCACTCCACCCGGTGCCATTGCAGCCGCCGCGCCGTTGGTTCCAAACAGAGCCGATTCGGTCTGCGCTGCGTTAACAACCACGCATAAAACGACATCGGCACCTGCGGCGGCGTCGGCAGGGCTTTCCGCCGCCTTGCCGCCAAGTGCGACGAGCCGGGCCACAGCTTCGGCATTCAGATCATAGCCGCTGACCGAAAAGCCGTCCCGCAGCAGCGAAGATGCCATTCCAAAGCCCATAGACCCCAATCCGATGACGCAAACGTTCAAATTGGCCCCGTTCTGCATGTTATTCCTCGATTTCTTCGCTTTTTCAGCGGGTTGGCAGAGTTTTTGGCAGCGGGCTTGCCTTGCAGAAGCACGAATGATAGCGTTGCCATAAATATCGTTAGCGCATGACAGAAACGAAAAGCAAGGCCTTAGTTCGCTGACAGATCCGTCGATCCTGTCACAACCGCCGCCAGACCCGTTCTGATCACTGCTTTTCGGGGCTGCCCCCCAAGGAAAGGACCGGCCATGCTGATTGGCGCAGTTGCAGATGACGTCACCGGCGCGACCGATCTGTGCCTGATGCTGGCGCGGGAGGGCCTGCGCACGGTGCAGATCATCGGCCTGCCGGCGCAAGGCAACCTGCCCGATGCCGATGCCATCGTCATCGCGTTGAAATCGCGCTCGATCCCGGCAGCCCAGGCGGTGGAAATGTCAGTTGCCGCCGCCAACGTGTTGCGCGCGGGCGGCGCGGAACAACTGCTGTTCAAATACTGCTCCACCTTTGATTCGACCGACGAAGGCAATATCGGCCCGGTGGCCGAAGCGCTGCTGGCATTGACCGGCGGCGATCTGACCATCGCTTGCCCGTCTTTCCCGGCGGCGGGGCGCACCACCTATCGCGGTCATCTGTTTGTCGGCGATGCGCTGCTTTCCGACAGTCCGCTGAAGGATCACCCGCTGAATCCGATGCACGATGCCAATCTGGTGCGGGTGCTGGGGCGGCAAACCGCGCTGCCGGTCGGGCTGGTGACGATTGACACCATCGCGCAGGGCGAGGCCGCCGTGCGGCAGGCTTTTGCCGCGCAGGCTGCGGCTGGCAAGCGCATTCTGATCGTTGATACGCTGCAAGATGCCGACCTGCGCACCATCGGCGCGGCCTGTTCCGATATGCCGCTGGTAACGGGCGGCTCGGGCATTGCGCTGGGGTTGGCGGCGAATTTTGTGCGCGCAGGCACGATTGCGCTGCGTCCTGTGCAAACCCGGATGGTCGCGCCAAAGGGACGCGCAGTGGTGCTGGCGGGGTCGTGTTCGGTTGCGACCCGTGGGCAGATTGCAGCGGCAAAGGCGGCGGGTTTGCCGACGCTTGGTCTGGATGTTGATGCGCTGCTGTCCGGCCAGCAAAGCGCCTCCAGTCTGGCCGATTGGGCCGCGGCGCAGCCGCAAGATAGCATCCCTCTGATCTATTCCAGCGCCGATCCGGCGACTCTGCACTCGATTCAGGCCCGCTTGGGGCAGCACGCTTCCGGCGCGCTGGTGGAAACCACGCTGGCTGAGGTTGCCCGCCTCCTGCAAAGCGCAGGGTTCAGCCGCTATCTGATTGCGGGCGGCGAAACCTCGGGCGCGGTGGTGGCGGCGCTTGGCGTCACCACGCTTGAAATCGGCCCCGAAATCGCCCCCGGCGTGCCGTGGACGCGCAGTATTTCCGGGCCGGATCTGGTATTGGCGCTGAAATCGGGCAACTTTGGCACCGAGGATTTCTTCCTGAAAGCGTGGACCCTGTTGGAAACCGAGCCTGCCAATGCCTGAAGAAACCCACATCCGGGATGAGATTTGTCGGGTCGGCGCGTCGCTGTTTGATCGCGGGCTGACAGCTGGCAGCAGCGGCAATATCTCGGTGCGGCTGGAAGATGGCGGCTGGCTGATGACGCCGACGAACGTCTGCCTCGGTACCCTCGATCCGGCGCGGCTGTCGCGGCTGGATGCAGCGGGGCGGCTGATTTCTGGTGATGGGCCTACGAAAGAGGCGTTTCTACACCTGTCGATGTATGGCGAACGTAAGGATGCGCGGGCGGTGGTGCATCTGCATTCCAGCCATGCCACTGCCGTCAGTATCCTGCGCGATGTGGACCCGAATGATGTGCTGCCCGCGCTGACTGCTTATTACGTCATGCGGGTCGGGCGGCTGCCATTGGTGCCCTATTTTGCCCCAGGCGATCCCGATCTGGCGCATGCGGTGCGGGCTTTGGCCAGCACTCATCATGCGGTTTTGCTGGCAAATCACGGCCCGGTGGTGGCCGGGACCAGTCTTGCCAACGCGCAATATGCCACTGAAGAGTTGGAAGAAACCGCCAAGCTGTTTCTGATGCTGCAAAATCAAGCGCTGCGTTTGCTGACGCCCGAACAGATCGCCGATCTGCGCCGGCGCTTTGACCTGTCCTGACACACCCGGAGAATGACTATGACGCAAGAAAAGGTTGGTTTTGTTGGCTTGGGCCTGATGGGGCAGGGCATGGCCAAGAACATCGTTGAAAAGGGTTTTCCACTGACTGTGGTGGCACATCGCAAGCGCGCGGCGGTCGATGATCTGGTGGCGCGCGGGGCCCTTGAAGCCGCCTCGCTGGAGGATCTGGCCCGCAACTGCACGGTGATCCTGCTGTGCCTGACCGGATCACCCGAGGTGGCGGCGGCAGTGGCTGCGATGAAGCCCGGTCTGGCAAAGGGCGCGGTGATCGTGGATTGTTCCACCTCGGACCCGACCGTCAGCCTGCGTCTGGCAGCGGAACTGGCCGAGATCGGGGTTGATTTTGTCGATGCCCCGCTGTCGCGCACCCCGAAAGAGGCTTGGGCCGGCACGCTGGATTGCATGGTTGGCGCCAGTGACGCCACCTTTGCCCGCGTGCAGCCGATCCTTGCCACCTGGGCCGCCAAGATCGTGCATATCGGCGCGGTGGGCGATGGTCACAAGATGAAGCTTTTGAACAACTTCCTGTCGCTGGGCTATGCTGCGCTTTATTCCGAGGCGCTGGCACTGTCGCGCAAGGTCGGCATTCCGGTGGCGGAATTTGACAAGGTCATTCGCGGTGGCCGGATGGATTGCGGCTTTTATCAAACCTTCATGGGCTATGCGCTGGAAGGCAACCGCGAGGCGCACAAGTTTACTTTGGGCAATGCTTACAAAGACATGCGCTATGTGGAATCGATGGCGAACGGATCAGTTGTTGCCACGCCGCTGGCAAGCGCGGTGAAGAATTCCTTTGCGCTGGCAATGGCGACGGGCGGCGACGGCCCTGAAGACTATGTGCCGCACCTGTCGGATTTCATTGCCAAGGCCAACGGGCTTTAGGCCAGCACAGCGCCCCTGTCGCCGGGCGCGCTATAGCAACCCGCGCGAGGCCAGATTGCGCATCAGGGCCCCGCTGCCAAACTGCCATTCCGGCGCTTCGGTGGACAGCCGCACGGTGTTGGTCAGCGCGCCCAGTTCCGGGGCCGAAATCGTCACCACATCGCCCAGATGATGGGTGAAGCCCTGCCCCGGCCCATCACGATCCTGCACCGGTGAGAACATGGTGCCGCAATAAAGCACAAAGCCGTCCGGGTACTGATGATGCCGCCCGCGCGTCTGCGCCACCAGATCGGCAGGGTCGCGGCTGATCTGGCGCATCGACGACGCACCTTGCAGCACAAAGCCATCCTCGCCCGTCACCATCAGCGAAAGTTCCAGCCCGCGCACGGTGTCCAGCGTGAAATCGGCATCGAACAGCCGGATGAAGGGGCCAATGCTGGCCGCCGCGTTGTTGTCCTTGGCCTTGCCCAAAAGCAGTGCTGAACGACCTTCGACGTCGCGCAGGTTGACGTCATTGCCCAAAGTCGCGCCAACGATCTGACCCCTGGAATTCACCACCAGCACCACTTCGGGTTCGGGGTTGTTCCACTTGCTGATCGGGTGCAGCCCGACCGATGCGCCATAGCCCACCGCCGCCATCGGCTGCGCCTTGGTGAACACTTCGGCATCAGGGCCGATGCCAACCTCCAGATACTGGCTCCACAGGCCTTCGGCCTGCAGCAGCGCCTTGACCTCGGCGGCTTTGGCAGAACCGGGCACCAGGTCGCGCAGACTGTCACCGATCACGCCCGCAACGCGGATGCGGATTTCTGCGGCAAGCGCGGGATTGCCCGCTGCGCGTTCCTCGATCACCCGTTCCACCATCGACCGCGCGAAAGTCACGCCGCAAGCCTTGATCGCCTGCAGATCGCAGGGGGCCAGCAGGCGGGTGGTATCGCCCGCAGCCTCAACCGATGCCGATTGCAGCGCCTCAAGCGGGCCAAGGTCTTCCCCAAGAAAGTTGGCGACAAATCCTGCGACATCAGGCAGTTCCAGCAGATCGCGTACGGTGGGCGCGGCCTTGCTGGTGATGTCGAACACATGGCCCGCGCGGATCGTCACCACGCAGGGGCCAATCCCAGAACGCCAGACGCGGCCGAGCCAAAGGCCTTGGGGGAGTGAAAACTCGGTCATTCTTGCAGCCATTTCTTGAAGGGTTCGGCGTAATCCGGATGCCAGCGTGACAGCGGCGGGCGGTTGTCGGCGATGTCGCCCGCAGCCCAGCGGATGCGCTTTTCGTCGGTGCGCCGGTCAACGTCATTGTCGGGGCAAAGGATGTAGAAATCGCCACGCTCAATCGAGGCGAACAGGAAATCGGCCGTCTGCTCTGGCGTCCACGCCGCCGCTGGCTTTTCCACCCGGCCATGGGCGGTCAGGGGCGTATGCACATATCCCGGTATCAGCAACCGCGCCTCTACCCTGCAACCCGGCAGGTTGCGCAGATGATGTTGCAGCGCCTCGGTGAACACCTTCACCCCGGCCTTTGAGATGTTGTAAGCTGGATCTCCTGGCGGCGTCGTGATGCCCTGCTTAGACCCGGTATTGATGACCAGACCCGCCGCGCCGCCGGCAATCATCCGGGGAACAAATATCTGCGACCCGCGAATGACACCCATCATGTTGACGCCAAGAACACGGTCCCAATTCGCCTCGGTGTCAAAAATGCTGCTGCCAGGTTGAATGGCTGCGTTGTTGATCAACACATGCACTGCGCCAAATTCCGTATAAATCCGGTCCGCCAAAGCCTGTAGCGCCACAGCGTCGCTGACGTCGGTGTCGCTGACACACACATCGGGCGCGCCCGCCCCCAGCACCAGCGCCCGTGCGGCGGCCAGACGGTCCTCTCCCAGATCGACCAGACAGACCCGCAGGCCAAGCCGCCCCAGATGCAGCGCCGCAGCCAACCCGATGCCCGACGCGGCCCCCGTGACAACCGCCACATTCCCCTTCATCAATGCCGGATGCATGCCCTTTTCCCCCAATGCCAAGCCGCCAGAAGGCAGCCCGCGCGGCGGCTTGTCAACACGGGAACTGGCAAATCTTCTGCGGGATTTCCCCCCAAACCGCTTTGCTCAAACGTCACTGACATGTTAGTTTCGCCCATCACAAGGAGATCGCCGTGACCGCTTCCAGCATCCGCCTGCACCCGCAAGACTCTGTCGCCATCGCCCTGCAAGACCTTGAGGCCGGTGCAACCCTGCCCGACCATGGGCTGACGCTGACCACCCCCGTCAAACGCGGCCACAAATTTGCGCTGGCGGATTTTGCGCCGGGGGACAAGCTGCTCCGCTATGGGCAGATCATTGGACAGGCGCTGGAACCGATTGCGACGGGCGCGCATGTCCACACGCACAATCTGGGCATGGGGGCGCACACGCAGGATTACGCCATGGCTCAGGCCAATGCGCCTTTGCCGATGCTTGATGTGACGCGGACCTTTGACGGCTATCACCGCGCCGACGGCAAGGTGGGCACGCGCAATTATCTGGGGGTGCTGACGACGGTGAACTGTTCGGCCACCGTGGCCAAGCTGGTGACTGAAGCGGCAGAGCGGGATCCGTGGTTCCAAAGCCTTGAAAACATTGATGGCATCGTGCCGATTGTGCATGGCACCGGTTGCGCGATGGACCTGAAGGGCGAAGGCTATCAGCTGTTGTTCCGCACACTGCAGGGCTATGCACAACACGCGAATTTTGGTGGCATCCTGCTGATCGGTCTGGGCTGCGAGGCGATGCAGGTGCCTGCACTGGTGGGTGCGGGGCGGCTTCGGCAAGACAACAACTTCCGTTACATGACCATTCAGCAAGAGGGCGGCACGCGCCGCACGATTGAGGCTGCGATGCGCGAATTGCGCGAAATGGCCACGATTGCCAATAAAGTCACTCGGCAGCCTGCGCCGTTGAAGCACATCGTTGTCGGCCTGCAATGCGGCGGGTCGGACGGCTATTCCGGGATCACCGCGAACCCGGCACTTGGGGCGGCCTCGGATCTCTTGGTGCAGCACGGCGGCACCACGATCCTGTCGGAAACGCCCGAGATTTACGGGGCGGAACATCTGCTGACACGGCGCGCGGCCACCCCTGCGATTGCCGAGGCGATGATCGCCCGGATCAAGTGGTGGGAAGGTTACACCGCCCGAAATGGCGGCGAGATGGACAACAACCCCAGCCCCGGCAACAAACGCGGCGGGCTGACGACCATTCTGGAAAAATCGCTGGGTGCGGTGGCCAAGGGCGGCACGGCGCCGATGGTCGGGTTTTATGAATATGCCCAGCCGATCACCACGCCCGGCTTCACCTATATGGACAGCCCCGGATATGATCCGGCCTCTGTGACCGGGCAGATTGCGAGCGGCGCGAACCTGATTGCCTTTACCACCGGACGCGGGTCTGTGTCCGGCTTCAAACCCGCGCCGGGACTGAAACTGGCGACCAACACCGAAATGTTCACTCACATGGCCGAAGATATGGACATCAACTGCGGCGACATCATCACCGCCGGGGTGTCGATTGCCGACAAGGGCCGCGAGATATTTGAGGAACTGGTGGCAGTGGCCTCTGGCAAGCTGACGAAATCCGAAGAGCTGGGCTTTGGCGGGGCGGAATTTGTGCCATGGCAAATCGGCGCGGTGATGTAGACGCATGCAATTTCAAGGAAGTGCGCGGGCTGGCATCGGCTTGATGCTAGCCGGTATGCTGATGTTTTCGCTGAATGATGTCATGGGCAAGTGGCTGATGGGCAGCTACTCGGTGGCGCAACTGATGGCAGTGCGCAGCCTGTCGGCACTTGTGGTGCTGACACCGTTTCTGCTGCGGGGTGGGGTGGCCCGCGCCTGGCAGGCAGACCACCCTGCCCTGCAAGCGCTGCGCGCCGGGTTACTGGCGGTCGAGGGTTTTGGGTTTTATGCCGCTGTGGCTTACCTGCCTTTGGCGGATGTCGTGACTTTTTGGCTGGCCGCGCCCGTCTATGTGGCGGCCCTGGCCCCGCTGGTATTGGACGAGCGGGTGCCTGCGCCAGTGTGGGCCGCAATTGCCTTGGGCTTTGCGGGCGTGGTGCTGGCGCTGGAGCCTTCGCGCGACAGTCTGACGCCTGCCGCTGGGATTGCGTTGTTGGGCAGTGCGGCCTTCGCCGGCGCGATGCTGCTGGGGCGCAGGCTGCGCGGCACACCGGACACGGTGATGGTGGGCTGGCAAATTGTGGGGGCGTTGATTGCGTCCGGCGCGATGCTGGCCTTCGATCCAGAGGCTTGGCGACCGACGCCACCGCGCGATCTGGCCGCGCTGTGCCTTTTGGGCGTGGTGGCAATGCTGGCGCATATTCTGGTGAACCGGGCGTTCAAACATGCCGAAGCGGCAGTGGTGATGCCGTATCAATATTCGCTGCTGATCTGGGCCATCCTGTTTGGCGCTTTGTTCTTTGACGACACCCCGCGTCCCGCGATGCTGTTGGGCGCGGGGTTGATCGTGGCTTCGGGCTTGATCATCGTGCGGATCAACCGGGCCTAAGGCCGCTGTGCGCCGCTGGTGGTCAGGTAAACCGCGTACAGCGACGTTGAGGCGGTGATGAACAGCCGGTTGCGGCGCGGGCCACCGAAGCACAGGTTGGCGACGGCCTCGGGCACCAACACCTTGCCCAGGCGGCGGCCGTCCGGCGCAAAGCAATGCACACCATCTGCGGCGCTGGACCACAGGTTGCCCGCCGTATCGGTCCGAATGCCGTCGGGGATACCTGCGTCAATCAGCGCAAAAACCCGGTCGTTCGTCAACCTGTCGCCCGCGACATCAAAGGCACGGATATGACGAGGCTTGCTGCCATCATGGCTGGCACCAGAATCCGCGATGTAAAGCGTGCGCTCATCGGGCGAGAAGGCGAGGCCATTCGGCTGGCAGAAATCATCGACAACGCAAGTGATCGCGCCGCTGCTGCCATCCACACGATAGACTCCGCGACCGGGTTGTTCCGGGCTGGCCTTGTAACCCTCATAGTCTGACAGGATGCCATAGGTCGGATCGGTGAACCAGACGCTGCCATCAGATTGCACCACCACATCATTGGGCGAATTCAACCGCTTGCCGAGATAGCTGTCGGCCAGAACGGTGATGCTGCCATCGGCCTCGGTGCGGATCACCCGCCGTAGCCCATGCTCGCAGGTCACAAGCCGACCCTGACGATCACGGGTCTGCCCGTTTGAGAACTGCGACGGCTGGCGAAAGGTCGAAATTGCCCCGCTTCCGGTGGCATCAGCGGCCCAGCGCAGGATCCGTTGGTTGGGAATATCGCTGAACAGCAGGCATTGCAGATCGTCAAACCAAACCGGTCCCTCGGCCCATCGGCAGCCCGTGTAAAGCAGGTCCAAGGCGGCAGAACCGACGATCAGCTGGGAAAAGGCGGGGTCGTCAATTTGATACAGCGGCACGGTCATGGGCATACTTTCCTAGCGGATGTTGGCTTTGCGGCCACTGGCCAGCAAAATGACGGTGATGATGATGACCCCGGTCATGATCAGACGAACCCCGGCCCCAAGACCGTAGGTGTTCAGCATCGACACCACCAGAAACATGAACAGCGACGCGCCCCAGATCCCCGGCACATTGCTGTCACCACCCGCCACCGCTGTGCCTCCGATCACCACCACAGCAATCGATACCAGCAGATATTCGGTGCCCATGTTCAACGCAGCACCCCCTGAAAAACAGGCCAGAAGATAACCGCAAACGGCAGCAAGAACGGCGCAAAGCAGGTAGGTTGCAAAGCGGTTTCCATCCACCGCAATGCCGGCCATGCGGGCAGCGGGCAGGCTTTGCCCTATGGCGGATATCCAGCGGCCATAGGGCGTGCGATGCAGCAGCACCCAGGCGACGATAGAAATCAGCAGCGCCAGCAGGGCGATGTTTGGAATACCCAAGCTGGTCTGCGTGGTGAAATCGGCCAACACTTGGGGCGGTTTGATGCGCAGGCCGCGGTTGGTCCAGATTGCTGCGGATTGCACGATGAAGCTCATCGACAGGGTGGCGATGATCGGTGGGATGCGCAGCGCCTTGATCAGCGCATAGTTCAGAATGCCGACACCGACACCCACGCCTATGGCGATAACCAGCCCGTGCAGGATCAGGCCATTGGCCCCGTCCATGTATTTCAACGCCACCGTGCCTGACAGCGTCATGGTGGCGGGCACCGACAGGTCGATATTGCCCGGCCCAAGCGTGATCACGAACATCTGGCCAATGCCGACCAGCACCGAGAAGGCGGCGAAGGTCAGCGCGGCTTGGCTCAAACCGACCGTCGATGCACCGCCGGTCACCCCAATGGTGGCAAGCCACACCGAAAGCGCAGCGACGAAAGACCAAATCCACGGTTTGGTGAAAAGCATTTTCATACAGAGCCGCCTTTGCTTTCCAGCCGGTTCAAAAGCAACCGCAGCGCCAGCACGATGATCAATATCCCGCCCTGTGCCCCAATCTGCCAATCCGGCGAGATGCGCAAGAATGACAGGAACGACCCCGCCAGCGTCAGCGTCAGCGCACCGATCACCGCGCCAATCGGGGAAATCCGGCCGCCGGTAAACTCACCCCCGCCAAGGATCACGCCGGCAATCGACAAGAGTGTGTAGCGCAACGCGATGTTGGCGTCGGCGCTGGTGGTCAGACCGACCAAGCAGATGCCAGCGGCCACAGCAAAACTGGCGGCCAGCGCATAGGCCGAAGCGCGCGCCGCAACGATGGACCAACCCGCGCGCTGCACCGAGCGTTGGTTGCCCCCCACTCCCCGGATCAGCACGCCAAACGAAGACCGCATGATCAGCAGATGGGCAAAGACCGCAAGCAAGACGCTGGCAACAATCGCCATTGGCACCAGCGGCGGTTTTGAGATCATCACTGCCCGCGCCCATTCCGGTGCAGAGCCACCCGGTGCGGGCAAGATCAGAACAGCGAGTCCTGCCCAGACAAAGCTCATCCCCAAGGTGACGACGATGGACGGCAGGTCACGCACATAGATGATCACCCCCATCAGCGCGTAAACCGCGATGGCAGCCAGCAGGATCAACACTCCCAGCAATGGCGTATCGTGCAGATAGGTAGCGGCGACGCAGGCGACAAAGCTGACGAATGTGCCCATCGACAGATCCAGATCATTCACCGCCATGATCAGCATCTGCGCAATGGTCGCCAGCGCGATCGGCACCGCAAGATTGAACAGCAGGTTCAGGCCTGTGTAGCTCATGGCGCGGGGCTGCAGGTAGAAAACACCCGCTAGCAGCAGCAAAAGTGAGGCCACCGGGACCACAAGTCGCAAAGTGTCGGTCGAAAGTTTCATGCCGCCTCCGCCTTGAAAGACGCCCGCAGTATGCTGTGTTCCGATATCGCATCGCCGGTGAGTTCCGCCACAATGGCGCCCTCACGAAAGACATAGACACGGTCGCACAACTGCATTTCCTCCATCTCGGTAGAGTACCAGACGAAGGTACGGCCCGCCTCGGCCTCGGCGCGGATCATGCCGTACACCTCGCGCTTGGTGCCGACGTCGACGCCACGCATCGGGTCGTCCATCAACACGACCGGCGCGCGGGTGGACAAGGCGCGGGCGAACAGCACCTTTTGCTGATTGCCACCCGACAGCGACAGGATCGGGTTGTTCATGTCGGGGGTGCGAATCTCGATCCGCGATTTCCAGTCTGCCCCGCGCGCGGCCTCGGCTGCGTCCTGCAACAGGCCCCGGCGTGACAGATCGCCAAGCGCAGCGGCGGTCATGTTTTTCAGGATGCTCCACAGCTCAAATATGCCGTTTTCACGCCGATCCCCGGCAACGAAGGTCACGGCCGGGTCGCGGCGCGGCCACCATTGCGGGCTGTGAAGATCGAACAGAGCCAGCAGCATCCGGGTTTGGCCGTGGCCGCCAAGCCCGGCAAGGCCCACCACCTCACCCTTGCAGGCGCGAAAGGGTTGACCCTTTGGCAGGGCCAATTCCAGCACTGGCACCGTCGCGGCGGTGCTGCGGCGGGCGGTGGCTTGATGCGGCACCGCACTGCCCATCGCCTCCACCAAGCCGGCGTGATCAAAACCGCCCGCGGCCCGTTCGGCGACGATCTTGCCGTCTTTCATCACCACGATGCGGCTGGCGGTTTCCAGAATTTCGTTCAGCATATGGGAAATCAGAATGACCGCGCCGCCAGCGGCCACAAACCGCCGCACATGCGCCAAAAGCTGCGCTGCAAGGCCTGCGTCCAGCGATGAGGTCGGCTCGTCAAGGATCACCAGACGCGGCGGTTGGCCTGCATCGGAGAACGCCATGGCAATCTCGACCATCTGGCGTTGTGCGATGGACAACGTGCCGACGGGACCGGACACATCAATGCCATGGCCGGGAAAAATGGCGTCAAGGCTGGTGCCGATGATGCTGGCAGCACGGGCGCGCCAGCCAAACCCACCCAGACTGCGGTGCATGATCCGGGTGTTCTCAATGATCGACAGGTTCGGGCAAAGGGACAGCTCCTGAAACACGCAGCGCACACCGCGACTGCGCGCAACGCCGATACCGTAGGGCGCAAGCCGGGCGCCATCGCTGGAGATCGTGCCTCGCTGCGGGCTTAGGCCGCCATTGATCACCGAAACGATGGTGGATTTTCCGGCTCCGTTGTGGCCAACCAGACCAATGCATTCACCCGGCAGGATCGCCAGCGACACATCATCCAGCGCGCGCACTTCGCCAAAGCGCACGTCGGCGTTGGCGACTTCCAGCACGGCTTGGGTCGGCAGGGGCATGGTGGATTCCGGGTTCAGATCAAAGGGACCTGCCCCATGGGAGGCAAGGGGCAGGTCTGGTTGCCCGCGCGACAGGGTGCGCGCGGGCAGGTTCGGTTACTTCGCGCCGTCGATCACGGCAATGGCATCGGCCTGGCTGTATTCGACGTTGGCAACGCCGCCAGCTTGGGTGTTGGCCAGATTGGCCTCAAGGTTGTCCTGATCAATGCGCAGGAACGGCACGGTCAGGTCTTTGGGCACGTCTTTGCCATCGAGGATCTGCTGCGCCACCCAAAAAGCCAAGGTCGAGACACCGGGGGCAATCGACACCGACATCGTGGTGTAGCCATTGGCATCTTTCTGCTCTTTCCACCACTTCAACTCATCCTCACGGTTGCCCATGACGATTGTCGGCATTTTGCGATCGGTGGCGGCGATGGCTTGCGCCGCGCCATAGCCGTCGCCGCCTTGGGTCACAACGCCGACGATTTCGGGCAGTGACGGCAAGATACCGGCCACAGCCTTTTGAGCCACGTCCTGCGCCCAGTCGCCATGCACACTTCCTGCGATCTTGAACTGCGGGAACTGGGCCACGCCTTCATGGATGCCTGCCGAGATTTCGTCATCGACAAACACGCCTGCGAGGCCGCGGATTTCCAGAAGATCGCCGCCCGCAGGCAGTACGCCTGCAAGGTATTCCACCTGGCTGCGGCCCATTTCCTTGAAATTCACCGCGATGCGCCAGGCGCAAGGCTCGGTGACAATGCCGTCAAAAGACACCACGGTGATGCCCGCATCGCAGGCCTCTTTCACCGCACCGTTCAGCGCGGTCGGCGAGGCTGCGTTGATGACGATGGCGTCATAACCCTGCAGAATCATGTTCTGGATTTGCGCGGCCTGCTCGGTCGCTTGATTTTCAGCGGTGGTGAAGGCGTCAGCGGCGGCTACGGTGCCATCAGCCACGGCCGGGCCGGTGATCTTTTCCCAGCTGGTCAGCATGGCCTGACGCCATGAGTTACCCGCATAGTTGTTTGAAAGTGCGATCTTTTTTGCAGAGGTTTCTGCCAAGGCGGGCATTGCGACGGCAAGGATCGTGGCCGAGGCCAGCAACATCGTTCTGGTGTTCATGTCTCTCTCCCTAAGTGTGCTGCACGCATGGCAGCTTTGAACAGCCACCCGTCAGGGCGACCGAATTCCGCTTGTGGTCCTACTGAGGTTCCTCCACTCAGACCATCAGGATGGGTAAAAAGGCCCGGCCTGTACAGGGTTTTTCAGGCAGCACGTTTGCGGGATTTACCCAATATTCTGCGGGTTCCCGCAACGGCATTGCGCAGGATGCTGTAGGTCTGGCAGGGTTCTTCTGTCATGGTCTGACACTCGGCACCCCCGTGCGGGTTGCTTTGGCGGAGTGCGCAAAATGGTTGAAACGTCCCCGGTTGCCCTGTTGAATCACCTTTTCAGCATTTCACGCTTGCTGGCCGGGCAGCTGGATTTCCGCTCTGCCATTCGCGCGGTATCCACCGAAATCGCCCAGATTTTACCGCATGACCATCTGGATGTGTGCATTTTGCGGCAAGATGGGCAGTTTCACACCGCCTACGAAAGCGGGATCGAAACCGACTGGGGCAATCAACCGCACGCACCGATCGCCAACAGCCCGATCCGGGCGCTGTTGCAGGGCGAAGTGGATCACATTCTGACCGAAGACGCCTGCGCCGACCCCCGCTTTCAGTTTGCAGGCGGCTTCTACAAGCCGATCCATGATCATGGTCTGCGCGCGCGGATCCATGTCCCGATGATGGTTCATGGCGAAGTGATCGGTGCCTTCAGTGCGTCTTTGCTGCGTGCCGGGGCTTACGGCGCGCAAGACGTGCGCCACGCGCGCTATATTGCTGATCTGCTGTCGCCCTACTTCTTCGCCCTGCGAGCCGCCGAACAGGCACAGCGGTCAGCCATCATCGAGGCGGCGGCGCGGGCGCGCGAAGAGGGCTTGCGCATGGGAGCGCTGAAGTTGACCGAAGCGCTGGAAAGTGAGCGTCAGCGCATTGGCATGGACCTGCACGATCAGACCCTGGCCGATCTGACCCGGCTGACCCGGCATCTGGAACGCCTGCCGCATGACGGCCCTGCCCCTGCCGAAGCGCTGGAACCGATCACTCGCGGCTTGCACCGCTGCATGCAGGACTTGCGGCAGATCATCGAACAGGCGAAACCCAGTTTGCTGCTGCTGTTCGGCTTTGCGCATGCGGTGGAGCACCATCTGGATCGGGCGATACGGGATTGCGGGCAAAGCATCAAATGGACTTTGGATGATGATTCAGATGGGGCCTTTGACGGATTGGAACCCACGATCAGCGTGGCGCTTTACCGCATAGCGCAAGAGGCGATCAACAACGCGGTCAGCCATGCCGAAGCCGGGTGCATTTCGGTGCAACTGGCGGCAACGCCCACACAGATCTCGCTTGCGGTAAGCGACGACGGCAAGGGCATCGCCAAGAAGCGCACCCGCGTTGGCAGTGGTATCAACAACATGAAAACGCGGGCGCGGCTGATTTCGGCGCGCTGCACGATGGCGGCTGGGATCAGTGGCGCAGGCACCAGCGTGGGCATCGTGCTCCCGCGCGCGCAGCCTGCACTGTTGGTTGCGGAATGAAGGGGCTGGCGATGGACGTTTTGATTGTCGAAGATGACCCGCTGCACCGGTCTTATCTGTACGAACAGGTCAAGGCCGCACTGCCTGAATGCGGAACGATCTATGAGGCCGAGAATGGCCAGCAGGGCGAGGTACTGGCGCGCACCCATCGCTCGGCCCATATCGTGATGGATTTGCAGATGAACGCCCGCAACGGCATCGAGGCCGCGCGCACGATCTGGCGTGAACGCCCCGACACCCGCATTCTGTTCTGGTCGAACTACGCCGACGAGGCCTATGTGCGCGGCGTCAGCCGGATCGTGCCAAATGGCGCTGCTTATGGCTATGTGCTGAAATCCACCTCGGAAGAGCGGCTGAAACTGGCGTTGCGCAGCATCTTCATCGAGAATCAATGCGTGATCGACAACGAAGTGCGCGGCATGCAGCAGCGCAGTTTTGCGCAAGCCTCGGGGTTCAGCGATTCCGAATACGAAATCCTGATGGACATCGCACTTGGGATGACCGACAGGGCGATTTCAGATCGCAGGCATCTGTCCCTGCGGTCGGTGCAGAACCGCTTGCAGCAAATTTATGGCAAACTGGATGTGCATCAGGCCGTTGAACCGGCACGCGAGGATACGGCTTTCAACCTGCGCGCAAGGGCGGTGACGGTTGCCATGCTGCGCAAGTTGCTGAACTATGGTGCCTTGGAAAAGGCCGAGGCTGAATTGCAGCACTGGTTGCGCGTGCGTTAGCAGCAAGGCTCGCACTGGTGAGATCAGCCAACCGCCGTTTTGATCAGCCTCACCGTCTTGCGCCCTTGTTCGCGGGTCGTGAAGTGCCGGTCTTCTTTCAACGGCTGCGGCGCACAGCCGGTCTTCGCCGAAATCGACAGGACTGACTACCAAAGCGAGCCATGCCGACCCTCGCTGTCAAGAACCAGTCAAACGGCAACTTCGCGCACTTCGGGGAGGGGAAACCTGTTCGTTGTCTTGTTCGTGATGCGCCATCCTGATCAGAAGTTGGTGCCTGCGGCAAACCCCGTGCGATTCAGGCAGGCAAAGTGAAGGAATCCGTGCTGCAAAATCTGCGAGACTCAGTGAACGAAGCAATCAGATCGAGTCGAAACGCAACAATTAAGGGTTTGTGATTCCGGCGCGTTTTGTTTCTCCAGCGTTGCTGTAACTTGACGTCGCGTTGCTTTTCACGATGTTGGCTCTCACAGGTGCGTAATTTCCAAGCCACTTTTCCAGTATTTACAAACTTGACCATCTAAACTGTAAAGCAATTTACAAGAAAATGTATATTACAATTAGGGTTAGCACTTTTTTTACACTTCCGCTATGATCACGCACACGGGGGGCCTTGCGTCTATGGCGCAGGCGGGAATGTTCAGCCAGTTGGGCTGTTCAAAACTGGAGGAAAGACCAATGGCAGAAACCGGACAGACACCGGGCGTTTATTCTGCGTCCAAGGAATTCATTGCTTCGGCGCATGTGAATGCCGAAGGCTATGCCAGCATGTATGCGGCATCGATTGCCGATCCCGACGCCTTCTGGGGCCAGCAGGGCAAGCGGATTGACTGGATCAAGGATTACACCAAGGTCAAGGATACCAACTTCGACATCGGTTCCGTCTCGATCAAATGGTATGAAGACGGCACGCTGAACGTTTCCGCCAACTGCATTGACCGCCATATGGTGGATCGCGCCAACCAGACCGCGATCATCTGGGAGCCCGACAGCCCGACCACCCCAGCGCTGCACATCACCTACGCCCAGTTGCTGGAAAACACCTGCCGCATGGCCAATGTGCTGAAGTCGCATGGCGTGGCGCGTGGTGACCGCGTTGTGATCTACCTGCCGATGATTCCGGAAGCCGCTTACGCCATGCTGGCCTGCGCCCGGATCGGGGCCATCCACTCCATCGTTTTCGCGGGCTTCTCGCCCGACGCTTTGGGCAACCGGATCAATGACTCGGAAGCCAAGCTTGTCATCACCTCGGATTTTGCGCCGCGTGGGGGCAAGAAAACCGCGCTAAAGGCCAATACCGATGCGGCCCTGCTGCATTGCGATGACCGGGTGAAATGCCTCGTGGTCAAGCACACCGGCGATCAGACCAGCTGGACCGAAGGTCGCGATTTTGACGTCAAGGCTGAGATGGCCGAAGCCAAACCCTATTGCGCCTATGTCGAAATGCACGCCGAGGATCCGCTGTTCATCCTGTACACCTCGGGTTCGACCGGCAAGCCGAAGGGCGTGGTTCACACCTCGGGCGGCTATCTGGTTTATGCCGCGATGACGCAGCAGATCACCTTTGATTACCATGACGGCGACGTGTTCTGGTGCACGGCAGACGTGGGCTGGGTCACCGGCCACAGCTACATCATCTACGGCCCTCTGGCCAATGGCGCGACCACCATCATGTTCGAAGGCGTGCCGACCTATCCGGACGCGGGTCGTTTCTGGGAAGTCTGCGCCAAGCACAAGGTCAGCCAGTTCTACACCGCCCCGACGGCGATCCGGTCTTTGATGGGCATGGGAGCCGAATGGGTTGAAAAGCACGACCTGTCCAGCCTGAAGCTGCTGGGTTCGGTGGGCGAGCCGATCAACCCAGAGGCCTGGAACTGGTACAACACCCATGTCGGCAAGGGCAAATGCCCGATCGTTGACACCTTCTGGCAGACCGAAACCGGCGGCCACCTGATCACGCCGCTGCCGGGTGCCATCCCGCAAAAGCCCGGCTCGGCCACCCTGCCCTTCTTTGGCATCAAGCCGATCGTGCTGGACCCGGCGACTGCAGCCGTGCAAGAGGCCACCGAAACTGACGGCGTGTTGTGCATCGCTGACAGCTGGCCGGGCCAGATGCGCACGCTGTGGGGCGACCATGCGCGATTTGAAGAAGCCTATTTCAGCCAGTATCGCGGCTATTACTTCACCGGCGACGGCTGCCGCCGCGATGCGGATGGCTACTACTGGATCACCGGGCGTGTCGACGATGTGATCAACGTCTCGGGCCATCGGATGGGCACGGCAGAGGTTGAATCCGCGCTGGTGGCCCATCCGAAAGTCGCGGAATCCGCCGTTGTCGGCTATCCGCATGACATCAAGGGTCAGGGCATCTACGCCTATGTCACCCTGATGAACGGCGTGGAACCCACCGACGTCTTACGCAAAGAGCTGGAGGCTTGGGTTCGCACCGAGATCGGGCCGATTGCCAAGCCCGATCTGATCCAATGGGCCCCCGGCCTGCCGAAAACCCGTTCAGGCAAGATCATGCGCCGTATCCTGCGCAAGATTGCCGAGAATGATTATGGCGCACTTGGCGACACCTCGACCCTTGCTGACCCCTCGGTCGTTGAGGACCTGATCGCAAACCGCATGAACCGGGTCTAAGCGATGAGCGCGCCCGTTCTGATCCTGCTGGGCCCGCCCGGCGCTGGCAAAGGCACTCAAGCCCGGATGCTGGAGGAGGACTTCGGTCTGATCCAGCTTTCGACAGGCGATCTGTTGCGCGCGGCAGTGGCCACGGGCACCGAGGCTGGCAAGAAAGCAAAAGTGGTGATGGAATCCGGCCAACTGGTGTCGGACGATATTGTGCTGGCGATCCTGAAAGACCGGATGAGCCAGCCCGACGTCGCCAAAGGCGTCATCCTTGACGGCTTTCCCCGCACCGCCGGACAAGCGGCCTCGCTTGACGTCCTTCTGGCCGAAACCGGCCAAAAAGTGACGGCCGCCATCAGCCTTGAGGTGGATGACGAAGCAATGATAGGCCGCGTATCTGGCCGATACACCTGTGCCAAATGCGGCGAAGGCTATCATGATGAACTCAAACGGCCCGCGCAGGCGGGCACTTGTGACAAATGCGCCGGCACCGAAATGAAGCGTCGGGCCGACGACAACGCAGAAACCGTCCGCGAGCGGCTAAAAGCCTATCACACACAGACAGCACCGCTGGTTGCCTATTACAGGGGCAAAGGCGTGTTGCAAGAGATTGATGCGATGGGTGCCATCGCGGACATCCGCGCCACATTGGGCAGTATTGTCCAAGGGGTTGCGGCCTAAGGGAGTATCCTTGCACCACATGGCGCAGGGATTGGGAGACAGAGGCTTTATCCGGCCCCGCAGGGGAACAAGACCGGAAAAGGCATCTGGAACAGGGACCCGGCCCATAAGGGCTGGACAAAACGGAGGAGGCCACATGGCTACGCTGAATGATGTGCGTGATCGCTCACGCCCGATGACCGGGGAAGAGAAGAAGGTTATCCTTGCTTCGTCCGCCGGCACGATTTTCGAATGGTATGACTTCTACCTTTACGGCTCGCTTGCAGCCATGATCGGTGCGAACTTCTTCACGGCTTTCCCAGAAGCCACGCGGAACGTGTTCGCCCTTTTGGCCTTTGCCGCAGGCTTCATCGTACGCCCGTTCGGCGCGCTGTTCTTTGGCGCCATGGGCGACTTGATTGGCCGGAAGTACACCTTCCTTGCCACCATCATGATCATGGGTCTGTCGACCTTCCTCGTCGGCATTCTTCCCGGCTACCAGTCGTGGGGCATCGCTGCTCCGATCATCCTTGTCGCGCTGCGCATGTTGCAGGGTTTGGCACTGGGTGGTGAATACGGTGGCGCTGCCGTTTATGTGGCAGAGCATGCACCCGCCAACCAGCGCGGTTACTTCACCGCATTCATCCAGACCACCGCAACGCTTGGCCTGCTGCTTTCGCTGGTCGTGATTTTGTCGGTTCAGGGTTATGTCAATGGCGCCTACCCGGACCAACCGGTTCTGGACGCTGTCGGCGCTGCTGTGATGCAAGCTGATGGCACGCCGCAGATGATGAAAGCCTTCAATGCTTGGGGCTGGCGCATCCCGTTCATCGCATCCTTGCTGCTGTTGCTGGTGTCACTTTATATCCGTCTGCAGATGAACGAATCCCCCGCCTTCAAAAAGATGAAGGAAGAGGGCGCTGCATCCAAGGCTCCGCTGCGTGAAGCTTTTGGCACATGGAAAAATGGCAAAATCGCGATCATCGCCCTGCTGGGTCTGACCGCTGGTCAAGCCGTGGTTTGGTACTCGGGCCAGTTCTACGCGCTGTTCTTCATGCAGAACGTGATCAAGGTCGACAGCTTTACCGCCAACGTGATGGTGGCATGGTCGCTGATCCTTGGCACCTACGGCTTTATCTTCTTTGGCCGTCTGTCTGACAAAATCGGCCGCAAGCCGATCATCCTGGCAGGCTGCCTGATTGCTGCCATCACCTACTTCCCGGTCTTCAAACTGCTGACCCAAACCGCAAACCCGATGTTGGCTGAGGCGCACCAGACCGAAGTCACCGTGACGGCTGACCCGGCTGACTGCTCGTTCCAGTTCAACCCGACTGGCACCGTAAAGTTCACCAACTCCTGCGACATCGCCAAAGCCAAGCTGTACTCGTTCTCGGTCAACTCGACGACCGTTGACGGCGAAGCTGGGACCCCGGCGACCATCAAGATCGGTGAAACTGTGATCACCGGCTACGATGCTGCGAAAAATGGCGCAGAGGTCAAAGCTTTGACCACTGCCATGGAAGAAGCCGACAAGGGCACCGATCAAGCCGCCAAGGATGCTGCGAAAGCCGCTCTGGACGCTGCCAAAGCGGTGAAGGGCACCTTCGACAAAGGCGTGGCAGATGCTTTGACCGCAGCAGGTTATCCGCTGGTGGCCAAAGACAACACTTCGATCGCAGTGGCGTCGAACTTCATCGACATCTTCACCGCGCAAAAGCTGACGATCATTGCCATCCTGACCTACCTCATCATTCTGGTGACCATGGTCTATGGCCCGATCGCCGCCATGCTGGTGGAACTGTTCCCAACCCGTATCCGCTACTCGGGTCTGTCGCTGCCTTACCACATCGGCAACGGCTGGTTCGGTGGTCTGCTGCCCGCTACGGCCTTCGCAATGTCGGCCCAGCAAGGCAACATCTACTACGGTCTGTGGTACGCGATTGTGGTTGCGGTCATGACCGTGGTCATCGGCGCGATCTTCGTGCCGAACAACACCCACAAGAAAGACATCTTCTCGGACGCCAACAACTAAGGCGGACCAAAAAGATATGAGGGCCGCGCAGGGAAACCTGCGCGGCCTTCTTCTTTTGCTCTGACGGCTTTTGATGTCACGGGGCCTTGGCCCCCTGTCAGGCGTGTGGCCCTTTTGAACAAAGGCAGATCAACATCACCTGTGCTGCCAAATACCACGCGAAGACCGGCATGAGCCATGCCATTCGGAAAGCCCGCTTCAGTGAACTGCTGGGCAGGGTGAGGGACGACGGGTGTCCAGCAGCGTGCAGATCAGGGGCGGCTCTTCTGCCACAGCCGCAAGACCAACAGGATCGGGATCAAAAGCACGATATTCGCCACGACACCCGCGCCGACCACGGTGGGCATCCCAAGACTTTCGTCATAGCCCATGGTCATTGGGATCATCAAAGCAACGAAAGCCACCCCCAAAGCCAATGGTATCACGGTGCCCGTTTGCCCCGCAGTCCGACGTTGCGTGAACACAAGTGCCGCCAGCAGGGCGATCCTGAATGGGTCGGCAAGTGCAGTCGTCACTAGGTCGATAAATGCTGGCATCGCGTTGGTTCTCCTTGCCATTTCTTAAGCCTTGATGCTCAAAAACTCAAGCAGTTCCGCGCCGCAGCTGCAATGGCCGTTTCCAAACGTCACGGTCAGTTTGTGGAGAATGCACAACAGCGTCACGGCATAGCCCTTGGATTTGTAGGCGCCTTGCCTGCTGTTCCTGGACGCAAGGAGAGACGCAAGACTGGCACGCAACACCGGTTTACAGACGCGGTCGCTCAGGTCGAGGATCGGAGTCACCCGATGCGCGAGGTGGCCGATTGAATCGAAGTCTGCTGCAACCCGGAACGGAAACAAGCCAGAAATGGGATGCCGCACCGATCGCCTTCGAACAGCCGCAGAAACTGAAGCTGCAAGGCATCCAAGGAATCCATTTTCCAAATGCACCTTGGCTGAAGTCCTGTCAGCGGTCGCCATCTTTTTCGAGCAGTGTGAAACTGGCCAGGGCCACGCCTGGGCGCAAACGTCAGTTGTCTTTCTGATCCGTGCTGACTGCTTCCCTACCCGCTGCGAAGACCAGTTCAGGCAGGACCACTTCCCAAGCATCACGGCGCAATAAGTGGTTGAACTCCTCGTCCCCATCCTCGCACCGCCAGTTCAGGATGGCCGCGACTTCGCCGCGCAGGATGGTGGTGCCTTCGGGTGGGGCGAAAGCGCGGGACAGGCGGGCAAGAGTTTGGCCTTGCGCGTTGTCGATCCGCCAGCGGTCGCCGTCGCGGATCAGGTGAACCGGGTCGCCGGGGCGAGCGGCGGCGATAGCGGCAAGCGAAGGATTGCCCGGCTTCAGACGCCCCGCAAAGGACAGGTCCACCAGTTGGGGTCTGGCGGCACATAGCGCAGACGGACGCGCGGCAGGACGGAGGTATCGGGGGTGATGCGGCGGGGCAGGATCGCGTCGCCGGGCTGGACAAAGGCATGGGACCTATCGGTCAGCACAGTCAGGGTCGCGCGTGCGCGGGTCATGGCGACATAGAACAAGCGGCGCGGGGCATCCGCGTCTTCCCCGCGCGAGGGGCGATCCCAGCCGCCGTTCAGGATGGCGACATGGTCGAACTCCAACCCTTTGGCGCGGTGGGCGGTCATGAGCAGAAGGCCCCGCTGTTCGCCCCGCACGTCCCGCGCCCATTCGCCGAACCATTGCACGAGGTCGGGCACAGGGGCAGCCTTCTCGACCAGTTCCCGCGCCAAAGTGCCGATGCCTTCGCCGATCAGATCGGTCCAGCTGCTCGGGGGTTGGACGTTCAGGATAGCGACCAGATCAGGGATGGTCAGCAGCCGCGTCCGATCCGCCAGCAGGGCGCGGACAAAACACTGCATCTCGCGGATGCGCCAGAGATTGAGCGGCTTTTCATTGGCCATGTCGATAGGAATACCCAGCGCCTCGGCATAGGCGCGCACGGGTTCCAGCCGCCGCCAGTCACGGGCAATCACCGCGCAGCGCCGCCAGGACCAATCCGGATCCAACTGCTGCAGGCGCACCAGTTCGTCCAGCGCCGCGACGGCCTGCGCGGCATCGCCCCCCGCATCCAGCAGACTGACGCGCCCTTGCGCCACAGGGTCCAGCGCGGCCCAATCGCCCCCCTGCATCGCCTTGGCGCGGGCGCGATTCACCGTGATGTCGTGGCCCGCCTTCATGCGCTGGGCCGCTGGAGCAATCACGGCGTTTGCCGCCGCGATGATATGGGCGGTGGAGCGGTAGTTTTCCGTCAGCCAGACAGGTTTGGCGGAGTAATCCGCCTCGAATTGTCGGATGAAGTCGATGCTGGCCCCGGCAAAGGCGTAGATGTTCTGGTCGTCATCGCCCACGGCAAACAGGCTGATGCGCAGGTCATCCTCCAGCGACCGCCCCGCCACAGCGCCGATCAGGGCATATTCTTCGGGGCCGATGTCCTGATATTCGTCGACCAGCAGCCAGCGATAGCCTTGGATCAGCGTCTCGCGCAGGGCCTCGGCCTCGGGCTTTGTCAGGCCATCGCCGCGCAAGAGGGCCACCGCCTGCATGACAATCCCGTCAAAATCGCGCGGTCCTTCGTGATCGCCCGCAAAGCTTGCGCCCATCAGGCGCATCGCCAGCGCGTGACAGGTCGACACCGTCACCCCAGCCGCATCATCCCCGATCAGGCGGCGCAGACGTTCGCGAATCTCGGCGGCCGCGTGGCGGTTGTAGGTCAGCACCAGAATGCCACGCGGGTCTTCGCGCCTTACGCGGATCAGATAGGCGATCCGGTGCACCAGCACCCGCGTCTTGC
>JBIHZO010000144.1:0-8045 GCA_044231405.1 Cypionkella sp.
CCAGCCAATCCTCTATCCGGCCAAAGCGGCGGCTGAATTTGGCGTTGGCCGCGCGCAGGGCGGCTTCGGGGTCGATGTCCAGATGCCGGGCCAGATTGGCCATGACGAACAAAAGGTCGCCAAATTCTTCTGCCACCTCTGCCTGCGTCAGATCGTTGCGCGCCTCGACCAATTCGGCGGCTTCTTCGGCGATCTTGGCCACCACCTCATCGGTCGAGGGCCAGTCAAACCCCACCCGCGCTGCGCGCTTTTGCAGCTTCACCGCGCGGGTCAGCGCCGGCAGCCCCAGGGCCACGCCATCCAGCACCCTGGCTGGCCCGCGCTCGGTGGCCTTGATCCGCTCCCAATCCAAAGTCTGCTGTGCGGGGGATTTGTCGCGGGACTCCGTCCCGAACACATGTGGGTGGCGCGCCAGCATCTTGTCAGAAATGGCGCGCACCACATCGTCAAAGCCGAACTTGCCTTCATCCGCTGCGATTTGTGCATGAAACACCACCTGCAACAACAAGTCGCCCAACTCGCCTGGCAACTCGCCCCAAGCGGCGCGTTCGATGGCATCTGCCACCTCATGCGCCTCTTCAATCGTATAGGGCACGATGGTCGCGAAGGTCTGCACGATATCCCAGGGACAGCCCGAAACCGGGTCACGCAGTCGCCGCATGATCTCCAGCAGCCGCGGCATGCCGCCGTTGGGGTCACGCACAATTTGATCGGAGGCGTCGTCAGAATGGGGCAGGGGCATTGCCGATCCCTTCCAGATAAGATTTGATCAAAGGCCATCAGTCAGGAGACCGCCATGCCCGTCCTCAACCGTATCGCTTCTTATGCCGAGGAAATGAAGGGCTGGCGGCGGCACCTGCATGCAAATCCCGAGTTGTCTTTCGAGTGCCACAACACGGCGGCCTATATCGTCGAGAGGCTGCGCGAGATGGGTGTGGATGAGATTCACCCCGGCATCGCGAAAACCGGCATCGTTGCCATCATCAACGGCCAAGGGAACGGCCCGACCATCGGGCTGCGCGCCGATATGGACGCGCTGCCGATTGTCGAAGTGACCGGGGCGGAGTATGCCTCAACCATTCCAGGCCGCATGCATGCCTGCGGACATGACGGCCATGTCACCATGCTGTTGGGGGCCGCGAAATATCTTTCCGAAACCCGGCGCTTTGCGGGGCGGGTGGCGCTGTTGTTCCAACCTGCGGAAGAAGAAGGTGCCGGTGGCATGGTCATGGTGAATGAGGGCGTGATGGACCGCTTCGCCATCACTCAGGTGTACGGCATCCACAACGCGCCGAACATTCCCCTGGGTCGTTTTCTGACCAATCCCGGCGCTTTGATGGCCAGCGTTGACACGGCCTTTGTCTATATCACCGGCAAGGGCGGCCACGGGGCCAACCCGCATGAATGCGTCGATCCGGTGGTGGCTGTGGTCGGAATGGTGGCAGCCGTGCAGACCATCATCCCGCGCAACGTCTATGCATTGGACGAGGCGGTGATTTCGGTCACGCAGATTCACACCGGCACAGCCAGCAACATCATCCCCGAAGAGGCGATGTTCTGCGCCACCATCCGCTGCTTCAAACCGGACGTGCGGGCGCTGCTGAAGAAGCGGTTTCACGAGATTGTCGAGGGCCACGCTTTGGCCTACGGGGTGAAGGCAAGGGTGGACTATGACTGGGGCTATCCGGCCACCGTCAACCATCCGGCAGAGGCCGGCTTTGCCACCGAGGTCGCCACCGAAATCGTCGGGGCCGACGCGGTCGATGGCAACAGCAACCGCGAGATGGGGTCCGAAGATTTCTCCTATATGCTGGAGGCGCGACCCGGTGCCTACTTGTTCATGGGCATCGGGCCGGGTGCCGGTTTGCACCATGCCGCCTATGATTTCAACGACGAGGCGGCGCCGATCGGGGCCAGTTTCTTCGCCCGTCTGGTCGAACGCGCCCAGCCTTTGGCCTGAGCCAAACCTGCGGCAAAGAAAATGGAAGTTGTGGCGGCGCTTGGGTTAAGATGGGGCAAAGAGGAGACTTTGATGCGCCACCTGACCCTTGCATTCGCACTCTGCGCCAGCCCAGTTTGCGCGCAGGATTACATCGCGTTTCACAGCCCCTCGGGCAACATCCAATGTGCGATCTTCACCGGCGACTTTGCCGGGGTGCGTTGCGACATGATGGACCTGAACCCCACCTACACCACCGCACCTCCGGATTGTGAGTTCGACTGGGGCAGCAGTTTTGCTGTCGATGCAAGGTCGCGCAAAGGGTATCTGGCCTGTGTCAGTGATGCTGTGGCGGATGACAGTGGGTTGGAACTGGGCTACGGCGAAGCGCTGGAACTTGGCGGTTTCGAGTGCAGGTCCGAGACATCGGGGATGACTTGCACCAACCGGGCCGGGCATGGCTTTGCAATCGCCAAAGCGAGGCAGAGACTGTTCTGAGGTCCCGCTTTGGGCCTTGGGGTTGCCCGGGGGTTTCACACCCCCGCGCGGAGAAGGGCCGCTTCCCCCGTGGGATATTTTCAGACAGATGAAACGCAAAGTCTGGGCTGATCGTCTGGAAACCCGTGTCGGGCAGCGCCGGGATTGGCGGCCACAGCGGACCTGAATATTTTGATCAAAATATCTCTGGCGTCTGGGCCACCATTCGGTAATTTGGTTTTCAGCCTTTGACTGGAGTTTCAAGATGCACGCCCCAACCTTGCCGAACGAAAACCTGTGGCAGATGGATCATGACCACGCCCTGCACCCCTGGACCAATTTTGGCCCGTTTGAGGACAAGGGCGCTCTGGTGATCACGCGCGGTTTGGGCTGCGATCTTTGGGATGATGAGGGGCGGCAATATCTGGATGCGGTCGGGGGCATGTGGTGCACCAACATCGGTTTGGGGCGGCCTGAAATGGCGCGGGCGATCGCGGATCAGGCCGAAACCCTGGCTTTTGCAAACTATTTCGTCGACATGACAAATGGTCCGGCGGCACTCCTTGCGGCGAAGATTGCATCGCTGGCGCCGGGTGATCTGAACCGGGTGCATTTCACGACCGGTGGGTCGACGGCGGTGGATACAGCGGTGCGGATGGTCAGCTATTACCACCATGCCCGCGGCAACCCCGACAAGACCGACATCGTGGCGCGCGAGAATTCGTATCACGGCTCGACCTACCTGTCGCAGTCGGTGGGCAAGCGTCACGGCGACCGGGTGGAAGAGTTCCGCTACAAGACCGAGGGCATTCACCACCTGTCTTGCCCCAACCCCTACCGCCGCCCCGACTGGCAGACGGAAGGACAGTTTTGCGACGATCTGATCGCGGAGTTTGAGGCGCTGATTGCGCGCGTTGGGGCCGACCGCATCGGCGGCTTTATTGCTGAACCCATTCAGGCCTCGGGTGGCATCATCATTCCGCCGGAAGGGTATCTCTTGCGGATGTGGCAGGTCTGTCAGCGCCACGATATCCTGTTCATCGCGGATGAGGTGGTGACGGCCTGGGGTCGCATCGGCCATTGGTTTGCCAGCCTGTCGGAATTTGGGGTGCAACCCGATATGATCACTTCGGCCAAGGGGCTGACCTCGGGCTATCTGCCGTTGGGGGCGCTGATCTTTTCGGACCGGATCTGGGCGGTGATGGCGCAGGGTGGTCAGCGGTGGTTCACCTCGGGGCTGACCTATTCCGGGCATCCGGTGTCTTGTGCGGCGGCCTTGAAGAACATCGAGATCATGGAGAACGAGGGGCTGCTGGCCCATGCCACGCGGGTGGGGACCTATTTCGAAGAGCGGATGCAGGGGTTGGCCGATCTGCCCTTGGTTGGGGATGTGCGGGGCCGCAAGTTGATGCTTTGCGTTGAGAATGTCGCCAACAAGGTGACCAAGGCGCTGCTGCCGGATGAGGCGAATGAAAGCAAGCGCATCTCGAACCTGTGTGAAGAGATGGGGTTGATCGTGCGGCCCATCGGTCATCTGAACGTGATGTCGCCGCCTTTGGTGATCACGGAAGCGCAGATTGATTTCGTGGCCGAAACGCTGGAGGCGGCGATCCGGCGGGTGACGGATGATCTGGTGCGGGAAGGGTTCCGGATTGGG
Organism: Cypionkella sp.; assembly: GCA_044231405.1. Classification (GTDB taxonomy): domain Bacteria; phylum Pseudomonadota; class Alphaproteobacteria; order Rhodobacterales; family Rhodobacteraceae; genus Cypionkella. The sequence continues at coordinate 4,074 of JBIHZO010000144.1, forward strand.
TGATCGCGGTTGCGGCGGGGCACGCCCCGCCCTACCATATCCATACCGGATCCGCGGCGTCTCCGGCCCCAATGATAGCGCGCTTTTATCCCGAGTTTGCCATGGCCCTAGAAGACGCCAAAACCGAAATTGACACCGCTTTCACCCGCACCAGCCAGCGGGGCTATGCCTTTGAGAATGCGTTCTCGGGCGCGACCTCATTCCTGCGCCGCACTTACACCAAAGACCTGACCGGGGTGGATCTGGCCATCACCGGGGTGGCCTTTGATCAGGCGGTGACCCACCGGGCCGGCACCCGGTTCGGACCGCGGGCGATCCGTGAGGCCAGTTCTTTGCAGCCCTATGATCCGCCCTATGGCTGGCCCACCAATCCGCTGGATGAGATGAACATCATCGACTACGGCGACTGCGCGTTTGATTATGCCAAGACGCAGGATTTCCCCGACACGCTGACCGCACATATCCGTCAAATCTTGCAGGCGGGGGCAGGGACGATCACATTGGGCGGCGATCATTTTATCACGCTGCCGATCCTGCGCGCCTATGCCGAAAAATTCGGCCCGCTGTCGGTCATCCATTTCGACGCCCATTCCGATCTGTGGCCGGATGATGACATGACCCGAATCGACCATGGCACCATGATGTATAAGGCGGTCAGGCAGGGCTATGTCGACCCCAAACGATCCGTGCAGATCGGCATCCGCACCACGACCGAAGATTATCTGGGCTTCAACGTGATCGACGCGCGTTGGGTGCATGAACAGGGCACGGCCGCGGTGGTGAACCGGGTGAAGGGCATCGTGGGCGATCATCAGACCTATGTCACCTTTGACATCGACGCGCTGGATCCTTCGGTTGCCCCCGGCACGGGGACGCCGGTCTGGGGCGGGTTACATTCGTGGCAGGCCGCGGCGATCTTGCGCGATCTGGCGGGGATCAACATGGTGGGGGGCGATATTGTCGAAGTCTCGCCCCCCTATGACACCACCGGGGCCACCGCGATTGCGGGGGCGCATGTGGGGTACGAACTGATCTGCCTGTATCATTGGGCCAAGACCCAAAGATGAGGGTGGCTCTGGTCGCGGCGATCTTGTTGGCGGGGCTGCTGGCCTATATTCGTCTGGCCCCGACCAGCGCCGCCAAATGGCATCAGCGCCCAGCGGAGGTGGCAGCGGGGCTGCGTCTGCCGCAGCCCACCGATGGGCCACAAGCCATGCCGGGCGGTGCCTATGCGGCCGTGGCATCCGACCTCGGCGGTGTCGATCTGCTGACGCGGCTGGATGCCATCGCCCTTGCCACCCCGCGCACGCGGCGGATTGCGGGGACGCCGCAGTCCGGGATGATCACTTGGGAAACCCGTTCTGCGGTTTGGGGCTTTCCCGATTACACCACTGCCGAGGCCACATCCGACGCCACGCACGGCACGATGCTGTCTCTTGTGGCCCGACTGCGTTTTGGGTCTTCTGATCTGGGCGTGAATGGCGCGCGTCTGGGCCTTTGGTTGCAGGAACTGTCGGGTCAAAAGCGGTGAACTGACGCAACCCTGCCGAAAGCCCGAAACCCGGTGGCGGATTTTCGCCACGTCTGGTTTCACTTCGTTGCTCTTTTGGATGGATCGGTCGAAGAACTCCGGGCTGCGCTTGGAAATGCCTTGGCACCCGGCGCAGCCAACAAACCGAACCAACCTGGGACTTCACATGGCCGTCACTTTTCGCATGCTGGACACAGCGCCTCGCCTGACCGCATTGTTCGCGGCTTTGGCCCTGTGCACCGCTTGCGCCGCCAGGCCAGAGATCACCATGCTGTCGTCGCAGCCCGATCTGATCCAGCCGGGCTTGAACCCGGCCTTTGTGTCCACCGCCGTGGCCAACGCCAAGGCCAAGCGTGCGGCCGGGATCAAGGTTTGGTGCGTGCCTTTCGCGCGTGATGCCAGTGGTGTGGACATCAAGGGCAATGCCGGGACGTGGTGGGATCAGGCGCGCGGTGCATTTGCGCGTGGCAATGACCCCGTGGTCGGTTCGGTGATGGCGTTCAGCGCAACCCGCAAACTGCCCAAGGGCCATGTCGCGGTTGTGTCCGCCGTGGTGAACGATCGGGAAATCCTGATTGATCACGCCAACTGGGCCTCCAGCCAAGTGTCCTTGGGGATGGCGGTTCTGGACGTGTCGCCGCAAAACGATTGGTCGGTGGTCAAGGTGGCCAGCGCCCCAAACAGCTTTGGCCGCCCCTATGCGGTTGACGGCTTCATCTGGAACCCGCCAACCCGCTAGGCTCTTGACCAGACGCGCCGAAATCGCCACACCGCGCCCATGGTTCCTTTAGACAAACTTGCCCAGATCACCCAACGTTTCGAGTTTCTCGAAGCCCGGCTTAACGCAGGCGCATCGCCGGCCGAAATCGCCACGCTGTCGCGCGAATACTCTGATCTGAGGCCGGTGGCCGACGAGATCGCTGCCTATCGCCGGGCGCTGGATGATCTGGCAGAAGCGGAAATCATGTTGGCCGATCCCGAAATGCGGGGCTTGGCCGAAGATGAAATGCCGGTGTTGAAGGCGCGTATCCCGGAAATGGAAGCCCGGCTGCAAATTGCGCTGCTGCCCAAGGACGCTGCCGACGCCCGCCCTGCCATTCTGGAAATCCGTCCGGGCACCGGCGGCGACGAGGCCGCCTTGTTCGCCGCCGATCTGTTGCGGATGTACCAACGCTATTGCGAAAAGATGGGCTGGTCGTTTGAGATTCTGGAGCAGCAGGACAGTGAACTTGGCGGCATCAAGGATGTCTCGGTTCACATCAAGGGCGAGGGCGTTTTTGCCAAGATGAAATTTGAATCCGGCGTCCACCGCGTGCAGCGGGTGCCGGAAACCGAAGCTCAGGGCCGCGTCCACACCTCGGCCGCGACGGTGGCGGTGTTGCCAGAGGCTGAAGAAGTCGATCTGCAGATCCCGGCGTCCGATCTGCGCATCGACACCATGCGGGCATCGGGGGCAGGGGGACAACATGTCAACACCACCGACAGCGCCGTGCGCATCACCCACCTGCCGACAGGCATCATTGTGACCTCGGCGCAGAAATCGCAGCACCGCAACAAGGAACTGGCGATGCAGGTTTTGCGTGCCCGGCTTTACGATCTGGAACGCGCCCGTGTTGATGACGCCCGCGCCGCAGAGCGGAAGTCTCAGGTGGGCTCGGGTGATCGGTCCGAACGCATCCGCACATACAACTTCCCGCAAGGCCGGATGACTGACCACCGCATCAACCTGACTTTGTATTCACTGGGTCAGGTGATGCAGGGTGATCTGTCCGAAGTGATCGACGCGCTGGTGGCACATGATCAGGCCACCAAACTGGCGGAGATGGAGGGATGACGGCGGCCGAGGCCCTGCGCGCGGCCACCGCTCGGCTGACCGCTGCCGGGATTGCGGGGGCCAACACCGACGCCCGCGCTTTGCTGGCCCATGCCATCGGCGTGGCACCGGACCGTCTGACGCTGCATTTGCCCGACCCGATGACAGATCGCGCGCAAGCCGCACTTGCCGCCGCCCTGACCGCACGCGAAAGCCACCAACCCGTGGCGCAGATTGTCGGTCACCGCCTGTTTTGGGGCCGCAGTTTCAAGGTCACGCCAGACACGCTGGACCCGCGCCCCGAAACCGAGGTACTTGTGGCCGAGGCGCTGTCGCGGCCGTTTCTGCAGATGCTTGATCTTGGCACCGGCACCGGTTGTGTCTTGTTGTCCGCTTTGGTCGAGATGCCGCTGGCCATGGGCGTGGGCAGCGATGTTTCGGTTGCGGCCTTGGCGGTTGCGCAAAGCAATGCCGACGCGCTTGGCCTGTCCAACCGTGCGCGCCTTGTGCAATCGGATTGGTTCGCGGGCATTGCGGGCCACTTTGATCTGATCACCTCCAACCCGCCCTATATTGCCGCTGATGAGATGGCCGCACTTTCCCCGGACGTGTTGAACCACGAGCCACA
>JBIHZO010000145.1:0-8039 GCA_044231405.1 Cypionkella sp.
TCTGGCGCATCCTTTGCGGCTTCATCGGCCAGCACCAACAGCGCCTTCAGCGCGTATTTCATTTTTTGCGTGATCATTCACAAGACCTAGCCGCGACAGGGTGCAGAATCAACGGCTGGATGCAGCGCTCATGAGAGGAAACTCGCGAGGGCCAATCCGATGTCTGTCACCTCTTCTGCCGACCAAGGGACGGCATTTGGGCGGCCAAGGGCCAACCCAGAACATTATTCCATCCCATTGAAGCAGAAAGGGCCCCTGTTTTCTTGCTTGATGCTGCAATTTGCCATAAACACGACATAGTTGGTAGATTAATGGGTATAACATGAATCCCGGGGCCGGAAGACCAGAACACCAATCCGTCCGACGTCAGACCAAGGATGCCGCGTTGACCACGTTTGCCCACCCCCCGCGTGCCATTGGGCCTATGGTGCTGTTTGCCGTTGTGTACCTGGCAGCGCTTGCAATCATCTTTGCCCCCGAAGGCAGCCTGTCCAGCCGCGCGCCCACCGACCTTGTGACCAGTGCGCGCTAAAGCGATTGGCAGTCAGCACCGCCACGGCTAGGGTCAGGCCAGACCCAGCAGCCAGAGGCCCGATATGACCGCCGACATGATCCATGGCATCACCGATCCGCGCTTTGCCGCCGTGCGTGAGGCCTTTGCCAGCACTTTCGCCGAGGGGCTGGAACTGGGCGGCGCGGTGGCGGTGGTGCTGGATGGCCGCACCGTGGTCGATCTGTGGGGTGGCACGGCCAACAATGCCGGACATCCTTGGGCGCGCGACACGCTGGTCAATGTCTGGTCCACCACCAAGGCAGTGGCGGCGCTGGCACTGGCGATGCTGGCCGACCGGGGGCGGTTGAACATGACCCGCCCTGTGGCGGACTATTGGCCCGCGTTTGCTGCCATCGGCAAGGGTACAATCACCATGGACCAGGCGCTGTCGCATCAGGCGGGCCTGGACGGTCTGGCAGGGCCGATGGCGCTGCACGACGCCTATGATCCTGCGATCTTTGCCGCTGCACTGGCCGACATGGCCCCATTGTGGCAGCCGGGCAGTCGGATGGTCTACCACGCTTTCACTTACGGCGCGCTGGCAGCCGAACCGTTGCGGCAAATCGACGGGCGCAGCATTGGTCGCTTTATCGCTGAAGAAATTGCGGGTCCGCTGAACTTGCAGTTTCATCTTGGCCTGCCTGCGGATCAAGACCACCGTGCGGCGGAGCTGGTGGAAGGCGCGGGCGCATCGGACTGGCTGGAGTTCCTGCGCAGCAGCCCTTACCCCCATTCGGCGCTTTATCCGGCGATTCCGGCGACAGCTCCGAACACCCGCGCTTGGCGCGCAGCCGAAATTGCAGGTGCAGGCGGCCATTCCGATGCGCTGTCACTGGCCCAGTTGTTTGGCGGGCTGGCCAATGGGTCATCGTCGCTGATTTCGCCCGAAGGACTGGCGGCGGCACTGGTGCCGCGCTTTGACGGTCTGGACGCCCTGAACCAGATGCCAGTGCGATACGCTGCAGGGTTCCGCCTGAATGATGAGGCTTATGGCACCCGCGCCTCACCTGACAGTTACGGACACTGCGGCTGGGGCGGTTCTTGCGCCTTTGCCGATCCTGCAATGGGCTTGGGGTTTTCCTTTGTCACCCGCAACATGCTGGGGTTTGACGATGGCATCGACCCACGCCGCAACCGCCTTGTGAACGCGGTTTACGACGCCCTATAGCGGCGCTGTATCGGCCACGATACGGCCATCCTCCAGCGTCACGATGCGGTCTGCCAGTTCCAGAATGCGGTTGTCATGCGTGACCATGACGGTGGTGGTGCCCCGCGCCGCACCCAGCTTTTTCAGAATTTCCACCACCACCATGCCACTTTCACGGTCCAGTGCGGCGGTCGGCTCATCGGCGAAGATCACATCCGGGTTGCCCACCAGCGCCCGCGCCACCGCCACCCGCTGCTTTTGCCCGCCCGACAGATTGCCGGGCAGATAGTGCAGCCGGTCCGCCAGCCCGACAAGACCCAGCACATGCCGCGCCGCGCTGTCTTGCAGCACCGCATCACCGCGTCCATGCACCTGCAATCCCATCAGCACATTTTGCAGCGCGGTCAGGCTGCCATGCAGGTTGTGCGCTTGAAAGATAAAGCCCAAACGGCGGCGCAGGGATTCCGACAGATCGCGCGCGGCCCCGTTCAACTGATGCCCCAAGAGTTGCACAGACCCCTCCTGCACATCGCGCAAACAGCCCATCAACGTCAGAACGGTGGTTTTGCCAGACCCGGACGGCCCCATCAGCACGGTCAGACTGCCGCGACGCATGCGCAAGTTGACGTCGAAAATCGCCTGCTTGCGCGCCTCGCCCTGCCCGAAATGGTGGTTCAGGCCCTGCACGGCGATCGGGAACTCTTCGGTCATGCGCGGCCTCAAAACAGATCGGCAGGGTCGGCTGCGGCCAACCTGCGGGTGGCAATCGCGCCTGAGACGGCACAGGCCGCCAACGTGCCGATAAACACCATGACTGCCATGCTGGGCGTCATCGCCAAGGGCAAAGTGGTCGCGGCCTTCATCCCCACCAGCAGGCCAGAGGCCACCACAAACCCCGGAACAAAGCCCAAAACCGCCAAAATCAGCGCCTCTTCAAACACGATGCCCAAGAAGAACGGCTGCGGATAACCCATTGCCTTGAAGGTGGCATATTCGGAAAGGTGATCGGCCACGTCTGTCGAAAGCACCTGATAGACAATGACAATCCCCACCAACACCCCGATGATCACACCAAAGCCAAAGATGATCCCGGTCGGCCGTTTGGTTTGCTGATAGCTGAGGTCATCAGCCGCCGCCTGCGCATAGGACCGGATCCGCAAGGACTTGTCTGACAACAGGTCCCGAAGCCGGGCCGCCACCACATCGGCATTGGCCCCTAGTCTGATCTGCAACAGAATATGGTCAGGCGCTCCGGATTTTCGGGCCGGAAACAGCGTCAGAAAGGTCTGATCCGACACCATCATGTAGCCATCGCCACCGAAGCCACCGCCGCCTTCAAAGGTGTCATAAAGCGTCAGGGTGGTGCCCGACACCTCAAACGAGATCGGGCTTTGCGGGCGGATCGCAGCGGCCTCTGCCTTTGGCAGGCCCCGGCTGTACCTGTCCAGAATGCCTGCGTTTTGCAGTTGCAGCGTGTCGGTCTTGCGTGCCATCGCCGGGGACAGAAACTGTGGCAGCGTCGGGTCAATGCCGAAGCTGGTCAGCCCCAACGTCTTTTCCCCGCGCGCCCAACTGACATTGCCCACAAAAACTCCGGTGCCGCCGGTCACATCAGGGTCGGCCATCGCGGCAAACAACCATTGCCGTGCCACATTGCCGCCCTCGGACAGAGCATTGGCATCCGATGCCGAAATCATGATGTCGGCCTGCAAAAAACCATAGGGTTTCATCGTCGCAATCGCCATCGAGTTCATGATGCCCAATTGCACGAACACCAGCACATTGGCAAAAGCCACCCCCGCCAGCGCCGCCGCAAAGCGGGGGCGGCTGTGGGTCAGTTGCAGCCAGCCAATTGGCAGGCGGCCAAACAGCCATTGCAACAGGCGGCTCATGGTTGCGCACTGGTGTCGATGCGGGCGATCACCTCAAGGTTGGTGAACCGCGCGGCTTGCTGCGACGAGGCGGCATCGAGTGCGATCAGCACGGAAATCACCCGCGCGTCGGTGTTGGCGGCGGTGTCTTCCGACACCAGGCCCTGCCGCCCCACCGTCAGTCCGATCGCCTGCACCCGCCCCTGCAGCGTGCGCCCCAAGGCACCCGCCACCAGTTCCACTGGCTGGCCCTCTTGCACCGCTGCGATGCGGTCCTGATAGATCTCGGCCTCGGCCATCATCTGATCGGTATCGCCCATCTCCATGATGCCAACCGCCGGGGGCCGTTCGCCCGCGCGGGCATGGATATCCAGCACCACGCCCGAAATCGGAGCCAGCACGGTGGCGCGGGCCAGGTCGGCCTGCGCGCGCGTCAGATCGGCCAGTGCCGCATCCAGATTGCGCAGCGCCACGATCACATCGGGCTGGGCGTCCACCTCGGCGCTGGCAAAGCGGGCCAGCGTGGCCGTGGCCTTTTGTACCGCCAAAGCGGCCTGACGGTCTGCCGCCGCAACATTGTCCAGCGCGGCCTGGGTGGTCACGCCGCGCGCGAAAAGTTCAGTTTCCCGAACCAACTGCGCCGCGGCCTCGGTCGCGGTGGACCGCGTCTGGTCCAGCCCTGCGCGCGCCTCGTCCAGCGAATTCTGCACCGCCGCCCGCGTCTGCACCAAACCCGCCTGACGGATCGCCACATTGGCCTGTGCCAACAGCACCGCACTTTCCAACGGGCCCTGATTGTCCAGCCGCGCCACCACCGCGCCCTTTTCCACCCGGTCGCCAATCGCCACTGCAATCTCGGCAATCCGGGCGTCGCCAGCGCCATATGGTGGGGCCACAATCGACACATCGCCGCGTGGCAGCAGCCGGGCAAGCCCGACCACATCGCTGGCCTGCATGGTCACAACCATTTCCTGCGGCAGCACGATTTCAGGCGGCAAAGCAATGGGCGCGGTCGACCCGGCCCCCGGCTGCAACCCGGTCAGCGCGTAGAATTTCTGCAACGCCAGTGGTTGGAAATACATCCCCATCACCGCACCCGTGAACATCAGCGCCGGGATCAACAGCACCAGCAAATAGCGTCGCCGGAAGGTCCACCGCGGCTTTGGCACAGGCGGGGTCACACGCTGTACGACGTCCAAGGGCAGATCAGAGTCTTGGTTGGGGGACACGGGGCGGCTCCGATCATGGGATGATATAGCACATTTGCACCATTAATCGCTTTGAGATCCGCCACAAGTCATATCGCAGACTTCGCATGTATCCGCGTCAATCCAGGGCGGTCAGACCATGACCTTGGCTCAGCGCTTGGTCAGGGTGGTCGCGCGCCCCGCCAGCACCGCTTGCCAATCCGTCACCGAGCCATCCGGCCAGATCACCCGCGCTTCGGCCGTTGTGGCTTCACCCAAACCAAAATGCACTGGCCCCAGCATGCCACTGCCATGGCCGCCGCCGATGGTAACTTCGTGGCGTTGCAGCAGCCCGCCCGCACGCAATTCGACCCAAGCCCCAATGGCCATCGGGTTCGGCGCGGGCTGCACCAGTTCAATTTTTGCCCAGTTCGCCGCGGGCCCTGCATTGCGCCACAATTGCGCCGGGGCGTTGCGGTTGACTACCACCAGATCCAGCAAACCATCGCCGTTGAAATCCACCACCGCCGCACCACGAGAGGCGGCCATCGAGGCCACTCCGGCGCTGTCCCCTGCCTCGACAAAGACGCCATCCGCGCCTTGCAGCAGCAGGTTGTTGGGGTCTGCCATGGCAAAATCCGGCATTTCCCAGACATTGCCCTTGGCCACGAACAGATCAGACCGCCCATCATTGTTCACATCGGCAAACTGCGCATGCCAACCGGTTGAGGGCCGCAGATCGCCCCCGATGTAGGGCCGGTGCGCCGTCACCCCCTTGGCGAAGGCGACGTCGGCGTATTTCGGCTTGGCCCCCGGTTGCGGTGTGGCCAGCGTCTGCAGTTTGCTGTCGGCCATCGAGGTCAGGAAAAACTCGGGGTAACCATCGGCGTTCAGGTCGGCGCTGGCGATGCCCATGCCCCAGATGCGCAAGCGCTGCCAGCCCTCGGCCTCGGTGTAAAGACGCGGCGGCTGGCCGGGATCCACATGCCACATCTGCTCTTGCCCACCCTTGTAATACTCGCGGTCGTTGGACACCCGCAGGCTGGGCTGTCCTGAGTTGTTCCAATCGGTGAAGAGCAGGGACAGGCTGCAATGGCTGGGACTTAGGGCCATGGGGGCGGCGTAAGTGGCGTTTTCGGGGCGATACAGAGGGTTATCGGTGCAATTGCCCCAAGGAAAGGCCTCTTGATTGCGGTCAATATAGGTGCCGATGGCCAGCGTCGGCAATGCCGCCCCGTTCTCCCACATCGCGGAAAAGGCGGTGGACCAGGCATCGCCGCCGTCAAAGCCCCAAGCCTCATTGGCGCGTTCAAAGCGGCAATTGCCCAATCCGCGCATCAGCAGGTCTTCGCCCACCCGCAGCATGGCCAGATCAGTGATGCCGTCGCTGTCGATATCAATGGGATAGGCCCCGGTGACGGCGGTCTGCTCCAGCCCGCTGACCTGCGCGCTGAAGGTCAAAGTCTGCGCCGTGCTGTCGTTCCGAAAGAAACTGGCCGGATGGGTGCCGCCCGCCAGCAGTATTTCGGGCAGCGCGTCGCCATTGCAGTCAAAGGTGGCGACACCGCCGCCAACCATGTATTCCCAGTCTCCGGCATAGATGTGGGGCAGCCCTTGTTCGACAAACTGCGGCACGGTTTGGGCCGTCGCGGGGGCTGCCAGCAGCAAAAACAGCAGGCGGATCATAGGGTTTTCAACGCCACAACATAGGCGCCGATGCAGTTGCCCTGTGCGATGCCGTTCTGATTGGCGCTTCGGAAATGAATGCCACCATACAGACGCGAGTCGGCGGCCTCTTGCGCGGCAGCATGAAAATCCGGGAAATCGCGGGCGGCGATGCCGTCATCGACATGGGTGGCATCGCTGAATCCAAAGCCCGCCCCGAACACCGCCGTCAACACCGTCGCCGCCGCCCCTGATTGCGTTGAATGGCCCGAGGGGTATTCCGGGAACGGCGGCGTGATCAGCAGCGTCTCCCATTTGGGATCGATCACCCGGCGGATATAGGTGATCGGGCGTAGCAGATCATGGGCGAATTTTTGCTGCCAGCAGCCGATGAATGCGTCCGCCAACCCGACCCCGATCCGCATCAGCGCGTCGGCGGCGCGGGTGGCATCCAGTTGATCCCGATCAATGATATCCAGCACGATCGATACCCAATGACCGGGCGGCGTGGGCGACAGCATCGGGTCATCCGACCAGAACCGCGCAATGCGCTTTTGCTCATCGGTCAGGGTTTTGGAGGTTTGATAGACCTCCATCGCCTCGGCGTAAAACGCGGAAGCCGGGTCTTCGCTGTAAGCGGGCGGCGGTGGCAAGGCGCAGGTGCCGCCTGCGGGCATGGCAAAGGGGCGATTGTTGCCCCAGTTGGGCAAAAGCGGCATCTGCTGCTGGCGGACCAGGCTGGTGGGCACCCAATGTGCAGGGCCCTCGGTCAGGGCGTATTCATAGGGAAAGCCCATGTTTTCCACCAACGCGCCGCCATCGCCCATCGACCAAGCGATGACGTGCGCGGCAATGGCGCGGCCATGGGCAGCGCTGCGGTCGGCCACATCGGCGGGCAAACCGGCACTGGCCTTGGCCATCTGCCGCGCCATCGCCTGCATTGCGCGCTGACCGGTCGGGCCGGTGTTGCCAAAAAAGAAGCCCACCGCATCAGTCATCGCGGCGTTGATCATCGCCGTGGCGTCATAGGCCAGCGCCGGATCGACGGCGGGCGGCGGGGTCAGCGCATTCAACTGCCCCGCCAAGCTGCTCAGTTTGGCATCCGTCGCTGCCATCACAAGGTAGGCCGTTACCCCCAAATAGCCGAAGGCACGGCTGGCCACCGGCGGCGAATAGGTGGCGGTGTGGCGCACCAATTCCAGCACCAACCGATACCAGTTGGTCAAAACCGGCCCGGGACCCGTGGCTGCCATCGCAGGCGCAAGAGGCAGGAAAGTTGCTGCGACGGACGCCGTCAGCAGTGCGAGAACCTTGCGCCTGTGCATGACTGTCCCCTTAAACGAAGCGATTCCACAGGTTTTCAAGACGCTCTTGGCGGCCGGATTTCGGTTGCGGCTCCAGCCCTTCGGCCATGACACGCGCTGCTGCATGCTCCAGATTGCCTGCCAACATCGCCTGCGCCGCCGGAGTTTGCCAGCCCGCATAGCGCTCAGCTTTCGCCTGTTCCATCAGACCGGACTCCATCAGCGCCGCCGCCGCCTTCAACGCCCGCGCGCAAGTGTCCATGCCGCCGACATGCGCAAGGATCAGATCCTCGGCATCCAGCGATTGCCGCC
>JBIHZO010000146.1:0-8023 GCA_044231405.1 Cypionkella sp.
CCGTTTGCCGACCCCATGCGCTGCAGACGGGGCCTACTGCAAAACTGCCAGATCGTCCAGAATGTGCATCAGTTTCCCGGACAGCACCTGCAAACGTCATGCTGGCAAAGCCCCAACAGGCGGCACCGGTCAGCCAACAGGTCATCAGCGGTACAGGCGCGGCCTCGTGGTGCCGTGCGGCGGCACTGGCCGATGGCACCTTCAGCCCCCTGCGCGCGGCCTGAAAGGCCACCAGAAACGCCCCCAACCAGCCCCTTGGCTTCCAGTGTTTTCAGCGCATCGCACAGCACCGCGCGCAACCCGGCAAAACGGTCCCTCATTTCGGCATCATTGGCAGTCAGGACTTTGTGACGAGAAACTTTGCGGGCGCCACGCCCGCGTTCAGGACTGCGCCCAGTGCCGCAAAGGCAGATCCAGCCATGTTCGGCGTCAACTTCACCTTGGCGTTCGCTTCACCCGCGAGAATGGCCGAGAAGATATCCGGGACCGCGTCAATCTACACCACCAGAATATCACTGCCCGGCTTCGGGCCCCCATCCGTGATCGCCTGAAAGACAGCCACGGCCATGGCATCATGGCCGGTAAAGACGGTGCAGATGTTCTTGCCGCCGCCTTCGGCCTTGCCTGACCAGTCAAAGGCGTCCGAGGTAAGGCACCAACCGTCCGGCCCTTCAATGCCGCGAACCGGCAGCACGACGGGAATGCTGGCTTCTTGGGCTTCGGCAAATTCTGCCGAAAGCCACAGACCGCTCACCCAGCGCCAAGCGCGCGCGCCTTGACAGTTTGATGGGTTACCTGTCGGCAAACATTCGGACCACTTTTCGTGATCGGCTGCGGCGACCGTCCAAAAGTCTTATCCCATGCCGGAAGATCCCGCTCGGACACCTGCCCGTGGTGTTGAAACTGCTGCATTTGCGGGCCGAAGGGGCGATTTATTACGACGGTACTGCGCGGCGGTGCATCGCTGACTTGCGGTTCCTGTCGGATGATAGTGGCGGAACGGCCAAGACGACCAAGGCCGCTGACGGCAGCAGATTGCAGAATCTGTGACGGATTTGCGCAACTCCCGACACCCCCAGAATGGCCAAAAAACGACAGCGCCCGAACAGGAATGGTGTCTGCAAATTCAGGGCAGGCTTCGAGCGATTTTGGCCGCCGAGTCGTCTTGCACCCTTTCCACATCATGTTGCGGTTTTCAGGGGCTTTGCCCCCAGCACTGCTTGCCGTAGGTCTGCCGCTGGTCTATCAAAGTTCTGCGGACATAACAGGCGGGCAGATGCGCATTCTCATCACCAATGACGACGGCATCAATGCTCCTGGGCTGGAGGTTCTGACGCGCATCGCGGTGGAAATCGCTGGACCTGATGGCGAAGTGTGGACAGTGGCGCCGGCATTCGAGCAATCGGGAGTGGGCCATTGCATCAGCTACACCCACCCGATGATCAACGCCAAACTGTCACACCGTCGCTATGCCGTCGAAGGCAGCCCTGCGGATTGCGTGCTGGCGGGGGTTTATGACGTGCTGGAAGGGGCCAAGCCCGATCTGGTGTTGTCAGGGGTGAACCGGGGCAACAATTCAGCGGAAAACGTGCTGTATTCCGGGACGATTGGCGCGGCCATCGAGGCGGCGCTGCATGGGATTCCAGCGATCGCGATGTCGCAGTACATGGGCCACGCCACTGCCGATCTGGACGACCCGTTCGAGGCCGCCGTGGTGCATGGCGCAGGCGTGGTGCGCAGCCTGTTGGAAAAGGGCATCTGGACCGGCGACGATTACCGGGTGTTTTACAACGTCAACTTCCCGCCCTGTGCGGCGACTGACGTCAAGGGCCTCAAGGTTGCTGCCCAGGGTTTTCGCCGTGACACGTCGTTTGGCGTGCAGCCCTATGATGCGCCCTCGGGCAAGAAGTTCCTCTGGATCAAGGGCGGTCCGCAGCACACGCCCACCCTGCCCGGCACCGACGCGGCGGTCAATCTGGACGGCTATATTTCTGTCACACCGCTGCGTTGCGATCTGACGGCGCATGACCTGTTGGCCGATCTTGCGACGCGGCTTGGCTGATGCAGAACGGTCTGCCCGATGATGAGCCGGCAGCCGAACGCAAGATGCGGTTTTTGTTTGCGCTGCGGTCGCGCGGTGTCACCGAAACCCGCGTGTTGACCGCGATGGAACGGATAGACCGTGGCCTTTTCGTCCGCGGCCTGTTTGCCGAGCGGGCCTATGAAGACATGCCGTTGCCCATTGCCTGCGGCCAGACCATCAGCCAGCCCTCGGTGGTCGGTCTGATGACTCAGGCGCTGAACGTCCAAGCGCGCGACACGGTGCTGGAGGTCGGCACCGGATCGGGGTATCAGGCCGCGATCCTCAGCCAACTGGCCCGGCGCGTCTATACGGTCGACCGCCACCGCCGTCTTGTGCGTGAGGCGCAGGATGTGTTCCGCGACCTTGGCTTGGTGAATATCGTCGCCATGGCCGCCGACGGCAGTTACGGTTTGCCTGATCAGGCGCCGTTTGATCGCATTATCGTGACAGCCGCCGCAGAGGACCCGCCCGGCCCCCTCTTGGCGCAACTTAAAATCGGCGGTATCATGGTGGTTCCTGTGGGCCAGTCTGACACCGTGCAGCATCTGATCAAGGTGACGCGATCGGAAACCGGCTACGACTATGAGGAACTCCGCCCAGTGCGCTTTGTGCCGCTGGTCGAGGGGCTTGGGACAGAATAAGTGGGGCGCGGGACCAACCCGGCCCAAAGTATGAGGCGAGCATGACCGTTTTGCGTTTTCCAGTGTTGGGTGTCACCGCGATGTTGCTGGTGTCGGCTTGTAGCAACAGCAATCTGGATTGGGACCTGCGGGCGGGTGATGGCGCGCTGAACACATCGGGTGCGGCGCAGGGTGGCAACATGGCGCAGCCCAGTGCCGACAATCGCGGCGTGTTCTCTTACCAGGGTCGCCAGGTCGTGGTGGCGCGGCGCGGCGATACGGTGGCTTCGGTCGCTGCCCGTGTCGGCATCAGTGCAGACGAGCTGGCGCGTTACAACGCCATGCGCCCCGGCGACAGCCTGCGCGATGGCGAGCAACTGGCCCTGCCTCCCGGCACCGGCCTGACAGGCGGTGTCATTGGCAGCACCAATGCGGGTGGCGCGCTGGACGTGTCCTCGATCGCCACCACCGCGCTGGACCGGGTTGGCCCAAGCCCGACAGTGGCGGCGCAGCCTGCCCCGGGCAACACCACACGCTACCTGGTCAAGCGCGGCGAAACCGCGTTTTCGATTGCGCGGGTGTTTGGCATCTCGGCCCGCAGCCTTGCCGATCTGAACGGGCTTGGCCCGGACCTTGAGGTTCGCGAGGGCCAGATTCTGAACATTCCGTCGGGGGCTGGCGGCAATGTGACCGCCAATGTGATCGACGAAACCCCACCCGGCACTGGATCGCCGACGCCACAGCCGCCCTCGGCCAAAAAGCCACTGCCCGCCGAAAAACCCGTCAAGGCAGCCACAGCTGCAACCAAACCCAAATCCGAAGCCCCTGCGGCTGATTTGGGCGCAGACCGCACTGCTGTCTCGGCCACAAAATTCGCAATGCCGGTCAATGGCAATATCATCCGCGGCTATACCAAGAAGAAGAACGACGGCATCGACATTGCGGCAAGTGCA
Source organism: Cypionkella sp. (assembly GCA_044231405.1). GTDB lineage: Bacteria > Pseudomonadota > Alphaproteobacteria > Rhodobacterales > Rhodobacteraceae > Cypionkella. Next base: position 3,657 of record JBIHZO010000146.1, read on the forward strand.
GGTACGGCTGTGAAATCCGCCGCCGATGGCAGTGTTGCGGCGGTGACGAAAGACACCGCAGGCACGCCCATCGTGGTCATACGCCATGCCGATGGTATCCTGACGGTGTATGCGGGGGTCGATGGGCTGAAGGTGGCCAAGGGCGACAGGGTCAAGCGCGGGCAGACGATTGCCGTGGTGCGCGCGGCCACTCCGGCCTTTGTGCATTTTGAGGTCCGCAAGGGCGTCGATAGCGTCGATCCGATGCCGTATCTGCAATAGGCGGTCTGGGACCGGCTGTTGCAAGATGGATATTTGAGCCAAGATGAAACGCAATTTTAATCAAATCGACGGCGTCTTGTGCCCGCGGGTCACTGCTTGCTGACCAGCACCTTGTCGATGCGCAGCCCGTCAAGGTCGATCACCTCAAAGCAATAGCCTTCGACAACAAAGGTATCGCCCAACACCGGCATGCGGTGCAACTGGTGCAAGACCAGCCCCGCGATGGTGTCGTAATCACCGGCCAGTTTGCGCGACAGGCCAAGGCGGTCGCAAAACTCGTCCGCAGGCATCCAGCCCGACACCAGCAGACTGCCATCACCGCGCGTCACCAGCGCCGGTTCGCCGACATCAGATGAGCTGACAGCGCCCGTGATCGCCTCCAGCACGTCATCGGTGGTGATCAGCCCTTCGAAATGGCCGTATTCGTCATAGACCAATGCCATGTGATGCGGGGTACGGTGCAACACCTCCATCACGTCCAGCGCGTCGGCGACATCCGACACCATCGGGACATCGCGCAAAAGCGCCCGCAGATCCAAGGGGTCACGGCGTGACACCGCGTTGAAAGCATCGGCCAGCGTGATGATCCCCACAACATCGCCTGTCTCGCGGCTTTGCACGCACATGCGGGGACGTGCAATGCGGCGCACCGCAGCAATGGCCTCGGTCGAGGTGGACTCCAACTCCAGCATCAGCACCTCGTGCCGGGGCGTCATCAGGGCGCGGGCGGTCCGGTCGCCAAGGCGCATGACGCCCGCCATCATTTCGCGCTCTTCGTCCTCCAGCACACCGCCTTCATGGGCCTCGGTCAGGATGGTGTGGACTTCTTCCTCGGTCACTTTGTTGCCACCAACGCCGCGCTGACCAAGCAGCCACAGCAGCCCGCGGCCCGACCGGTCCAGCAGCCAGACCACAGGCGCTGCCACCTTTGAAAGCAACAGCATCGCGGGTGCCACACGGATCGCCAGCCCTTCGGGATTGCGCAGTGCCAGTTGCTTTGGCACCAATTCGCCAACGATCAAAGACACATAGGTCAGAACCACCACCACGCCGCCAACGCCCAAGGTCGCGGACCAGTCGGCATCCACGCCCCGCGCGGCCAACCACCCGGTCAGCCGGGCGCCCAAGGTCGCGCCGGACAATGCGCCCGACAGAACGCCCACCAAAGTGATGCCGATCTGCACTGTGGACAGGAACCGCCCCGGATCCTCCCCCAGCCGCAGGGCGGCGCGCGCACCCGCAGACTTTGCCTCCAGCGGTTTCAACCGCGCAGGTCGTGCAGAGACGATTGCCATTTCAGACATGGCCAGAACGCCGTTCAAACAGATCAGCGCCAAAACGATCAGGATTTCAATAATCATCCGGGGAAGATCAGGCCTTTGCGCCGAAATAACAAGGGGTCACAACCGCACGCCCGCGCGGGCGGCAAGATCGCAGAAGAATTGCCACGCCACCCGCCCCGACCGACCGCCGCGCGTGGCCTGCCATTCGATGGCCTCGGCCCGCAAACGGTCTGCGGGAACATCGACGCCGTGCGCGGCGCAATAACCGTTGATCATCGCAAGGTATTCGTCCTGCGTGCAGGGATGAAACCCCAGCCACAGCCCGAAACGGTCTGACAAGGATACTTTTTCCTCGACCGCTTCGGTCGAATGAATTGCGGCCTGAGATTCATTCTCGATCATATCGCGCGGCATCAGGTGGCGGCGATTGGAGGTTGCGTAAAACAGCACGTTCTCGGGGCGGCCCTCAATGCCACCATCCAGCACCGCCTTCAGGGATTTGTAGTGCTGGTCGTCATGGCTGAACGACAGATCGTCGCAGAACAGGATGAACTGATGCCCAACGGCCCGCAGATGTGCCAACAGACGCTGCACGGACGGCAGGTCTTCGCGCGACAGTTCCACAATCTTCAGATCATGGCCTTCAGCGCGCACAGCGGCATGGACGGCCTTGACCAGCGACGACTTGCCCATCCCCCGCGCACCCCAAAGCAGGGCGTTGTTGGCCGGCAGGCCCGCCGCGAAATGCCGGGTGTTTTCCAGCAGCGTGTCGCGCGACCGGTTGACCCCGATCAACAGGCCAATATCCACCCGGGCGACCCGCAACACGGGTTCCAACCGGTCCGGCCCGGTGTGCCAGGCAAAGGCGTCGGCGGCGGTGAAATCGGGGGCGGGCATGGGTGCGGGGGCCAGACGGTCCAGCGCCGCCGCGATGCGTTCAAGGTCGGTCATGCCGCGTCTTCGTCCTCATCCACCCAAGTGCCGTCGGCGCGGGCCTGGGTCTCGCGGTCACGTTCAAACCGCGCAATCAGCCAGATAGAGATTTCGTACAGCGGGTAGATCGCGGCGAAGAGGATCAACTGGCTCATCACGTCGGGCGGAGTGACAACGGCGGCCACCAGAAGGATCGCCACCACCGCATATTTCCGCGTTGCCCGCAAGCCGCGCGCCGATATCAAACCAGCCTTGCCCATCAGGGTCAGCAGAACCGGCAGTTGAAAGCACAGGCCAAATGCCATCACGAAGGTCATCGTCAGCGACAGGAACGCCTCAACCGAGCCGGTGTAAACCACGCCCTTCGGGGCCGCGGCCAGACCTGCGCCCGCTTCCATTGCGTCTTTGAAGTTGTCCTGAAAGCCAAGGAAGAACGCAAATGCAAAGGGCAGGATCACGAAATAGGCGAAGGAGGCCCCAAGGATGAACATGGCGGGCGAGGCCACCAGAAACGGCAAAAACGCTGACTTTTCATTGCGGTACAGGCCCGGCGCCACAAACCGCCACATCTGGAATGCGATGATCGGGAAAGCCATGGCAAAGCCGCCCCAGATCGCAATCTTGATCGCAACGAAAAAGCCCTCCTGCAACTTGACCAGAATGAACTGACATTCCTGCCCGCGCGCCGCCAAAGCCTCGCACATCGGGATCGAGAGGATGTTGAAGATTTTGTCCCAGATGTAATAGCCCAGCAGAAAACACACGGCAAAGGCAGCAATCGACACCAAAAGACGGTTGCGCAGTTCCTTCAAGTGTTCGATCAGCGGCGCTGCACTGCCATCGACGTCTTCGGTCGCACTCATGCCTCATCCGCCTTTTTGGGTTTGCGCGGTGCGCGGGGTTTGGGGGCCACAGGTTCAGCGGCTTCGGCGGCCTTCACAGCGCGGGCACGGGGTTTGGGCGGGGTGGCGGCATCAACCGCCTTGAGTTTTTCCGCAGTCTCTTTCAGGATCGCCGATTTTGCGGCCTTTTTATCAAGCAAAGCCTGCGTCGCCGGGCCAACTGTCGGCACCTCCGTCGGTGCAGGATGCACAACAGGCATCGCGGGGGCCGTCGTGGGCATGGCAACAGGCGTTGCAGGCATGGGCGGCGGCACCAAAGGCTTGGCGGCGCTGGGTTTGGCTGCGTTCTTGATCGGGTCCCATTTCTCGAACCGGTCCGCAGCCTCTTTGACCTTGTCCAGTCCCATCGACTTGGCCGAGGTTGCGGCGCGCAGGTCTTTGGCGACGTCATTGACGCCGGTATCCTTGGCCGCCTGCTCCATCGCGCGGGAAAACTCGCGCCCCATGGATCGCAGCTTGGCGGTAAAGCGTCCGATCTGGCGGAACATGTCCGGCAGATCTTCGGGCCCGATCACGATCAGCGCCACAATGCCTATCAACAGCAGTTCGGCCCAGCCGATATCACCAAACATTTAGGATATGCCCTTTCAAGGCAAGGACTTATACCTTGTCTTTTTCTTCGGGCGTCACGTCTTTGGCGACGACGGCTGCGTCTTTTTCGACCTCGGCCGAACCTTCGGACACACCGCGCTTGAACGCGGTGATGCCTTTGCCGACTTCACCCATCAAGGAACTGACCTTGCCCCGGCCAAACAGCACCAGAACCACGACGGCGATCAGCAACAGCTGCAACGGACCCATTTGCATATCTTAATCCTCCTGGCCGCACCGGCGGCGATTTCATCTCGGACACTTACCCACAAAGCTGCCGTGCGAAAGCCCAAAACGGCGGCTTTACCCCCATATAGCTGACAGCTATATGTCAGTTGCCTTTTCCCGGGAAACCCGATGCGCCGCACCGACCGCCTGTTCGATCTGATCCAGATAC
>JBIHZO010000147.1:0-8007 GCA_044231405.1 Cypionkella sp.
GATCAGCCCGTTGTACATACCACCCTGCACCACGATGCCGAAATCGGCTTGCGGTCCAAGCACCTCATTCAAGCCACGTTCCCGGATGAACCGCTCCGCCGCGGGCCAGCGGTTTTTCACCTTGTCCTGTTCATGGGCAAAAGACATCGGCGGCAGCACCACGCGGGCGAAATCGCTGCGAGGGTTTGCCACGGCATCGCGCACGGTCAGCGCCGGGCGGACATTGTCGCGGGTCTGGAAGCTGCCGGTCACATGGCAAGACCGGATGCGCACCATCAGCATGACGGGGGTGTTGCTGGCCTCTGACAACTCGAACCCGTCGCCCACAGCCTTGACGATGGCGGGCAGGTTGGGGCGCGGGTCCAGCAGCCAGAACTGCGATTTCATGGCAAAGGCATGGCTGCGTTCCTGCATGATGCTGGAGCCTTCGCCGTAATCCTCGCCGACGATCACCAAAGCCCCACCCGTCACCCCGGAAGATGCCAGATTGGCCAGCGCGTCGGACGCCACATTGACGCCGACCGACCCTTTGAACGTCACCGCTCCCCGGATCGGATAATGCACCGAGGCCGCCAACATCGCCGCCGCCGCCGCCTCATTCGCATTGGCCTCAAACCGCACGCCCAACTCGCCCAGCAAGTCCTGTGCATCGGCCAACACGTCCATCAGGTGCGAGATTGGCGCGCCCTGATAGCCGCCGACATAGCCGACGCCATTTTCCAGCAGCGCCTTGGTGATGGCCAGAATGCCTTCCCCGGTGAAGGTTTCGCCCGCACCCAGACGCAGGTCTTCGACTTCGGCTTTGAAGGATCGTTCGGCCATCAGATTTCGTGCTTTCTTATATTTGTCAGCATTTTCTGCAAAGTCGCAACAAAAGCCGTACGTTCTTCATCGGGGATGCCGCGAAACATCCGCGCCTGAGCTGCGGCCATATGCGGCCACAGAGTTTCAAACGACACCCGTCCCGCCTCGGTGATGAACACCCGTATGGCACGGCTGTCGGTGGCATCCACCTCACGCCGGATCAGACCGTCGGCCTGCAACTGGTCCAGACTGCGCGACAGGGTGGACGGATCGACCACGGTGTAAACCGCCAACTCGCGGATCAAAGGGCCTTCGACCACCGACAGAACCGCCAGCGCGCGCATTTTGGGCGTGCTCAACCCCTGATCGGCCATGTCGTCGCGCAGTGACGCGTTATACCGCCCCATGATGCGGTTCATCAGGTAGGGCGCGAAATTGGTCAGCCCAATCTCTCCAAGCCGAGGAGCACTGTCTTTCATGCGCCCAACCTTTTCGCAGCGTTAAAGCCTGATCCGCCGCCCAAACCGGGGCCGGGATGGGTGGATGCGCCGATGTGGATCAGACCGCTCACCGCACCCGTGCCATTGGTGGAATGCGCAAAGGGCCGCCAGATGAAGAACTGATCGACGCTGCAGGCCCCGCCATAAGGGTCGCCGCCGACGAGGTTCACGTTCATCCGCTCCAGATCGGCGGGGGAATAGGCGCGGCGGGCCAATTTGAGTGTGGCGAAGTCCTTGATATGGCGCGACAGGATCGATTCGATGCGGTCGGCAAATGCCTCGCGCACACTGTCCCAATCGCAGGCCTCAATGGTGCCAGCGGCATCGCCCTTGATGGCGCGCGGCGCATCCGGGATTTGCAGCCACAAGATCGCCTTGCCTTCCGGCGCGCGGCTTGGGTCCAACCGATGCGGTTGGCCGACGCAAATGGTGGGCGTCGCGGGCAACATCCCCCGTTCGGCTTCATTGGCGGATTTCGACACCGAATCAATGCCATCCGCCAGATGGATCAGCGCCACATCGTCCAGACCGGGGGTCAGCCATTCCGGGGGACGATCCAGCGCATAGTGCAGTTGGAAGTTGCCGCGCCCGTGACGGAACTGTTGCGTGGCGGCACGATCCTGCGGCAGGTTGACGTCCAACAGCCGCCCATACAACTGTCCCGGAGCCACCGACGCCAGCACCGAGCGGGCAGAAATCACCTCACCATCCGCCAGCCGCACGCCCGTCACATGGCCATCCTTGACCTCAATCTGCGCCACATCCGCGCCGGTGCGGATTACGCCGCCCTTTTCCGCGATCAGCCCGGCAAACGCCCGCGCCGCAGCCCCTGCACCGCCTTTGACTATCGGCGCGCCGGCAACCTCCAGCGCAAAGGCAATCACCTTGCCCATCTGCGCCGAATAGGCAGACTCTGGCGTCAACCCACAATGCAGCACCCAAGGGGCCCACAGCGCCTGCACCAGCGGGCTGTGATAATTGGCCTCCAACCAGCCTCGCGCCGGCGCCAAGGCAGTGCCCATCCAGGCCGCCAGGCCCCGCAACCCGCGCTTGCGCACCTGTCCAAACAGCAGTTTCGCAGTGGTCCAGGACCACAGATTGCCGCCAAGCAGCGCGAAGAGAAACGGTGCGTCGGCCCCGATGCGGCCGACATCTACGCCATGCCGATCACCATCCCCCGCCGCCAAAGCATTGAACGCGCTGACGTTGCGGGCATGATCCATGGTCAGCACCAAAGCCGACCCATCCGGGCGCAGAACGGCGGTGGGGTGCGGGGAATGGCAGTATTCAAACCCATGCCGCGCCAGATGGGGGCCAAGTGCTGCCCCCGCAGGCGAGGTCATGAACAACACGAACGTCGCCGCCATCACATCATGCTGAAAGCCGGGCAGCGTGATCTCATCGGTGAACAGGCAGCCACCGATGCGATCTTCGCGCTCCAACACCAACACTTTGTCACCCTTCAGGGCCAGCAGACTGGCCGCGACCAGCCCGTTGATCCCCGATCCGATGATGATGTGATCGACGGCCACGGATTAACGCGCCACCAGCGCCAGCGCCCGAATGGGCGACCCGGTGCCGTGTTCGATCTTCAACGGTGCCGCGATCAGAATGGCCCCCTTGGCGGGCAACCGATCCAGATTGGCAAGCGACGCCAGCCCGTAACAATTGTTCTTATGCAACAGGTTGTGCGCCGGGAACGGTGGCGTCATGCCGCCCGCCTGCCCCGCGTCGGTGCCAATGCACTGGCTGCCCCAGCCGACGATGCCCTTGGACAAGAGATACTCGATGACCTCGGCGGTCGGGCCCGGAGTGTGCGGCCCGGTCTCATTGGCGTTCAGGAACAGGTCGGCATCGTGGCTGCGCTTGTCCCAGTCAGAGCGGAAGACCACCCACTCACCGGCATTGATTGCGCCATGCTTGGCTTCCCACGCCTTGACGTGATCAATGGTCAACAGGAAATCCGGGTCCGCGCCACATTCTGCCGCGAAATCCAAGACGTTGACCGGGGCCACCAAACGCTGCACCGGCAGGGTGTCGGTGTATCCATCGGCATAATCCTTGCCGGTGATCCAGTGATGCGGCGCGTCGAAATGGGTGCCCGAATGCTCGCCCAGCTTCAGCCAGTTCCACGCCCAGAACGGGCCGTCGGCGTCATATTCGCTGATCCGGTGGATCTCGATTGCCGGGGTGTCCTTGGCGAAATCAGGTGGCAGCTTCAACAGCGGCGTGTTCGGACCCAGAACCCCGGTGCAATCGACCACTTCCACGCCGCCAGAGGCAAGCATTCCGGCCAGACCGGCCAAGACATCCGCAGAACCCATTGTCATCTCCCTGATTGCGGCGGCTGTCCCGCCTTACGGAATCAGACTAGACAGAATTAAATGCATTTGCAAATATCCCTGCGTCACCTGGAGACGAAAATGTCTGAAACCTACGACGCTGTCTTTGTTGGAGCGGGCCACAACACCCTTGCCTGCGCGCTGCACCTTGCGGCGCGCGGGTGGAGCGTCGGTCTGTTCGAACAGGCGGCTGTGGCCGGGGGCGCGGTGAAGACTGGGGAATATACCCTGCCCGGCTATCGCCATGACTGGGCGGCGATGAACCTGTCCTTGTTTGCCGGATCTGCCTTTATGAAGACATATGGTGTCGAATTGGCTGGGCATGGCCTGGAATTCGCGCCTGTGGCCAATCCATTCGCTAGCGTGTTCCCCGATGGCACATGGTGCGGCGTCAGCACCGATCACGCTGCCACCACAGCGCGCATTGCCAGCCATTCTGCCGCAGATGCCGCCACATGGGAACGCTTGACCGCGGCCTTTGGCGCTGAGGCACCGCATCTGTTCGGGCTTTTGGGCAGCCCGATGAAATTGCGTGCGATTTCATATTTCATGTTCAAAACACTTCGCGCCAAGGGCCTGGGCGGAACCCTGGACATGACCCGCTTTCTGCTGCAATCGCCGCGCCAATGGCTGACCAAGACCTTTGACAGTCCCAAGGTGCAGGCCATGCTGGCCGCTTGGGGGATGCATCTTGATTTCGCCCCTGATGTCGCAGGCGGCGCGCTGTTTCCCTATCTGGAAGGGATGGCGGGCCAAGCCTTTGGCATGGTGCTAGGCAGGGGTGGGGCCGATACCATCATCAACGCGCTCGTCGCGGCGGTAAAGGCGCGCGGCGGGGTCGTGGAGGTCAATGCGCCTGTGACGCGCATTCACAACACTCATGGCGCAGTCTCGGGGATCGAGTTGGCGGATGGACGCAAGATCACGGCCAAAAGGGCGGTGATTGCTGGGGTGGCCCCACGGGCCTTGACGGGGCTGACCGGAGGGGGGGCTGCGGCCTTCGATGCAAGCATGGCGAAGTTCTCCCATGCCCCCGGCACCATGATGATCCATCTGGCGATGTCGGGCCTGCCCGACTGGGCTGCCGGTCACGATCTGAAATCATTCGCCTATGTCCACATCGCCCCCAGCATGGACCAGATGGCGCGCACCTATCAACAGGCCATGGCGGGGCTGTTGCCGGATGAACCGATCCTTGTGGTGGGCCAGCCGACAACGGTTGACAAAACCCGCGCACCTGATGGCAAGCATACGATCTGGCTGCAGGTCCGCATGGCCCCCGGTACGATTTTGGGCGATGCCAAGGGTGAGATCACCGCAACCGGTTGGGCGCAGGCCGCAGAACCCTTCGCCAATCGCGCGCTGGACATTCTGGAGGCTTACGCCCCCGGCACCCGCGCGAAGATCCTTGCGCAGCGCATCGTACCACCCACCGAGTTGGAACAAGATAACCCCAACCTGATCGGCGGCGATCAGATTTGCGGGTCGCACCACTTGGCCCAGAACTTCCTGTTCCGCCCGGCGCGTGGCCATGCGGACGGATCGACGCCGATCCGAAACCTGCACCTGACCGGGGCCGCCGTTTGGCCCGGCGCGGGGCTTGGGGCCGGTCCCGGATTTCTTCTCGCCCAGAAACTGACCGGGAAATAACCCCGGCACCACTCTTGAACACAGGGAAACAATGATGAAACTGAACAGACGCGCTTTGCTGCAATTGTCCGCCGCCGGGGTATCGCTTGCCGCTTTTGGCCTGCCCGCCCGCGCTCAGGCGATTGACGAACTGGTCATCGCCTACAACGTCAACCTGCCCGCCTGGGACCCGACCACCGGGCCATCTGCGGTCAACCCGACCATTCAGGGCCTGTATCAGGCCGTCTTCGACCAATACATCCTGCAACAACCCGACTTGAAACCCGCTCCTGGCCTGTTGACCGAATGGGGCTGGAACGATGACCGCACGCAGGTCTGGATGACGGTCCGCGAGGGCGTCACTTGGCACGACGGCAGCCCGTTCACCCCCGAGGATGTGGCGTGGAGCCTTGCCCGCGTCGCCGATCCGGCCACTGGCAGCCCGATCCAATTCGTCTGGGGAACACTGCAAAATCATCGGGTGGAAGGGAACAAGGTCATCGCCGATGTGAAGTCCTTTGACCCCACCATCTTCAAATGGATGTACTTCCTGACCGGCTATGTGCTGCCGAAAGCCTATTTCGAAAAGGTCGGCGCCGAAGGGTTTGAGGCCGCACCAATTGGCACCGGCCCCTATATGGTCGAAAAATTCGAGCGCAACGCCTTCGTGCGCCTGAAAGCCAACGCCAATTACTGGGGTGGCAAGCCCGATTTTGACACGGTGACGATCAAGTTCGTGACCGACGCCGCCGCCCGTGTGGCCGAAGTGGAATCCGGCAACTCTCATGTCACGCTGGAAGTCCCTTATGAGGAATACGACCGCCTGAAGGCCACACTGACCGGCGTCGCGACCCCAGTGTCGGATATCGGGATGATTTTCCTCAATGATATCGAGGTGATGACCGATCCCAACGTGCGCAAGGCCGCCGCTTTGGCGATTGACAAGCAGACCATCATCGACCGGCTGTTGTCGGGCTATGGCGTGCCGATCGACACGCTGGAAACCCCGCAATACGACGCCTATGACGCCAGCATCAAGGTGGGCTATGATCCGGCCAAGGCGGTGGAACTGTTGGCAGCCTCTGGCTATAGCGTTGATAATCCTGTGAAGTTCAAGATCCAGACCACCAAGGGCTTCAAGCCCAAGGATTACGAGATGATCCAGGCCATCGTCGGGCTGTGGCGCAAAGTCGGGATCGAGGCGGAAATCGAAGTCTACGAAATCGCCAAGCACTATGAATTGCGCGGTGCCGATCAGCTGGCCCCGGCGGCGTTCTACAACTGGGGCAACTCGGTGGGCGATCCAACCACCTCGACCGGTTTTGCCATGTATGGCCCCTCGCCGCATTCGGTCTGGGACGGGCAGGACGTGATCGACATGATCAACCCGCTGTGGGGTGAGGCCGACGAGGCCAAGCGCATCGACGGCTGGAAAGCCGTGGACAAGCACATCGCCGAAAACGCGCTGGTGATCCCGCTGCTGCAATATGTCCAGCCGATCTTGTCGGCTCCGGGCGTGGTGGTGACGCCGCACGCTTCGGGCGCGCTGTTGCCGCAACTGATGAAACGGGCGTAAGCGCCGCAAAGGCCGGGGGGTTTTGCACTCCCCGGCACCTTGGTTTCGGGCCCGATGGCACCACCCAACCTCCCCTCCGCAGAGTGGTTCTGCTAAATCGAATACCCAAAGGAACCCCCGCTTCATGCAGTTCTTTCAATCGGTTCTGGTCCGATTATTCACCACCATGATCACACTGATCGGCGTGGCCGTGATCGTGTTCTTCGTGATCCGCGTGGTTCCGGGAAATCCCATCGCCATGATGCTGCCGCCAGGTGCGACCGAGGCCGATGTGGCGCGGCTGAGCGCTCTTTACGGTCTGGACAAATCCATTCCCCAACAGTTTCTGATCTGGCTGGGCGGGGTTGTGCAGGGTGATTTCGGCACCTCGATCACGTCGCGCCAGCCGGTGTTGTCGCTGGTGCTGGGCCGGTTGCCCGCGACGCTGGAGCTGTCGATCATGGCCCTGATCATCGCCATGATGATGGGTGGCTTTCTGGCGCTGACCGGCACGCGGCTGCGTGGCACCAAGACCGAAGCGGCCATCGACATTTCCAACGGCATGGCGCTGTCGATCCCCGATTTCCTGTGGGGGCTGATCTTCATCCTGCTGTTTGGCGTGTTGCTGCCGGTCTTCCACATTTCGGGTCGCGTCAGTCCGGCGCTGCAACTGCCGTTCAGCACCAATTTCTACCTGTTCGAATCCGTCTTGCGCCTGCGCTTTGATCTGTGGCTGGACATCGTCAGCCATATGTTCATGCCCGCGCTGGCCCTTGCCATCCCGCTTGCCGCCATTATCGGACAACTTCTCAAACAAAGCCTCAAGGAAACCATGCATCTGGATTATGTGACCTTGGCGCGCACCAAGGGGTATGGCGAAAACCATGTCATCCTGCGCGAGGCTTTGCCCAACGCCATCCTGCCGACGCTGACTTTGGTGGGGGTGCAGTTCACTTTTCTGATCGGCGGCACGGTGATCATCGAGAGGCTGTTTTCCTACGAAGGCCTTGGGAATATGGCCATTGATGCGGTGATCAACCGGGATTTGCCATTGATTCAAGGCATCGTGATCCTGTTTGCGGTGATTTTCACCGGCGTGAACCTGTTGGTGGACCTGTGCTACGCCGCCCTCAATCCCCGGCTGCGCCATGCTTGATGGCCGTTCGCAAGTGAGGCG
>JBIHZO010000148.1:0-7968 GCA_044231405.1 Cypionkella sp.
GGTTACGGCCAGTGAGGGTGCGGCTTTCTGGGCGGCCTTGCATGCGGCGGGAGCCGAGTTTGGAGCAATGCCTTACGGTACCGAGGCACTGCACATCATGCGGGCCGAAAAGGGCTTCATCATGATCGGCGACGAAACTGATGGCACCATCATTCCGCAAGATTTGAATCTGGGCTGGGCGATCTCGAAAAAGAAGGCTGATTTTCTGGGCAAACGCGGGCAGGAACGCTCTTTCCTCGCCAGCCCGGACCGCTGGAAACTGGCGGGGTTTGAGACTTTGGATGGATCTGTGGTGCCGGATGGTTCGTACATTGTCACCGCCGGGGTGAATGCCAACGGACAGGGCAACACCCAAGGCCGGGTGACATCGACCTATTACAGCCCGACCTTGAAGCGCGGGATTGCGATGGGACTGATCAAGGGTGGTCTGGACCGGATTGGCGATGTCGTCGATTTCAATACGGTTTCCGGTGGCACCGTGAAGGCGCGCGTCGTCGATCCGGTGTTCTATGACAAGGACGGGGAGAAGCAGAATGTCTAATGTGGTCAGTGCTTTGGGGCACGCTTCTTTCGATGGCTTCGCCAATATCCGCGAGATCGGACCATTGGGGATGATTTCCTTGCGGGCCAAGCCGGATGTTGCGGGGCTGGCCGAGGTGATCGGCGCCATCACAGGCACGGCATTGCCGTTGCCGCGCCAGATTGAGGTTTCCGGCGATATGGCGGCGGCGTGGATGAGCCCGGACGAATATCTGCTGATCCTGCCCTATGGTGAAACTGACGCAGCCTTGGCAAAGATTGCCCATGGTCTGGCGGGGCAACATCATCTGGCGGTGACGGTGTCGGATGCCCGCGCGGTGTTCCGGATTGAAGGCGACAAGGCCGATCAGGTACTGTCGAAACTGTCGCCGGTAGATTTTGCGCATCTGGGGCCAAAAGAGCTGCGTCGCACACGGGCGGCACAAGTTGCGGCGGCGTTCTGGGCGGCAGACGGCGGCTACACGCTGGTCTGTTTCCGGTCGGTGGCGCCCTATGTGATGGGCCTCTTGACCCATTCTGCGATGCCGGGCAGCGAGTTTTAGGGGCCCTGCAATCGCGGCGAAAAGGGAACGCAACCTCTTCTCTCGGGGGGCATGGGCGCTTGTGTTCAGGCTGTTCCGGGATGGTCTGTCAGAACGATTTGTCAGAGGTTGCACGAGGGTTCAGATGCGGATCAAGCCTTTTGCTGCATTGACGTTGACGTTGGCGGGCGGTGGATAAGCCGATGCAGAGGTTTATGATTGCGCCATCAATGTGGGGGCAAGCCAGAAAGGCTTTGTCACCGATCGCTATATCTTTGTTTTTGATCCAGATTCGGCGACGGTGAAGGTTCTGGACGCCATTATCTAGGATCGACGCCATTATCCAGGATCAGAGCAATGGGTCGATTCCCGGCAAGTTGGCATCTGACACCGCCAAAAAACTGGCCCTCACCTGGTCGATCATGCTGAGCACAACGACCGGCCAATCCATTCGCATGCTTTACCGAGCGGCTTTGGTCAGAGCCGCAAAGGCGGTGCAAGTCTCGGCAGTGGCGCAGGGCGGAGAATATGCGGGTGGGTTTGACGCGCGTGGCACCTGCAAGCTGGCAAAGTAGCGGCGGATTTCTGGCGCAAATCTGCCAGAGGCGCGGCCCAGCCCTTGACCTTGGCGCGCGACGCCCCCTTATTAAGCCACAGCGCCCACATGATTTCAGGAGAGAATCCAATGGCTTTCACCCTTCCCGACCTGCCCTATGCCCATGACGCACTGGCGTCGCTGGGCATGTCGAAAGAGACGTTCGAGTACCACCACGATATTCACCACAAGGCTTATGTCGACAACGGCAACAAGCTGATTGCTGGCACCGAGTGGGAAACCAAATCGGTCGAAGAGATCGTCAAGGGCACCTACAACGCCACGGCAGTTGCACAGAATGGCATTTTCAACAACGCGTCCCAGCATTGGAATCACGCGCTGTTCTGGGAAGTGATGGGCACTGCGGGCAAAGTGATGCCGTCCGAGCTGGAAAACGCCTTGGTTGACGCCTTCGGGTCGGTTGCCAAGTTCAAAGAGGATTTCGCGGCGGCTGGTGCCGGTCAGTTCGGTTCGGGCTGGGCTTGGCTGGTGAAGGATGCCAGCGGTGCCTTGAAGGTCACCAAGACCGAAAACGGCGTCAACCCGCTGTGCTTTGGCCAGACCGCTTTGCTGGGCTGCGATGTGTGGGAGCACTCGTATTACATCGACTTCCGCAACAAGCGGCCGGCCTATCTGACCAACTTCCTTGACAAACTGGTCAACTGGGAAGCCGTCGCCGCCCGCATGTGATGATCACACGGCGGATGTTTCTGAAGGGCCTGCTGGGGGGAACCTTGGCAGGCTTTTTGACGGGCGGCTATGCCTTGGCCGAGGCGGGATGGCGGCTGCGCGTGCAAAACCATGCGGTGCAGCCAGCGGGGTGGCGGCGCGGTCAACGCTTGCGCATCGCGATGTTGGCGGACCTGCACGCCAGTGGGTCTGGCATGGCCGAGGACCGCATCGCGGGGATTGTCGAGCGGGTGAATGCTGAAAGCCCCGACCTGATCGTGCTGCTGGGCGACTACCGCGCGACCCACCGCTTTCAAACCCGCGCCGTGCCGATTGAGGCGGTGGCCCCGATCCTTGCACGATTGCAGGCACCTTTGGGCGTTTACGCTGTGACTGGAAATCATGACTGGTGGGATGACCAAATCGCCTGGAAGCGGCGCGCGGGGCCGACCCATGTCCAAACGGTGTTGGAAGGCGCGGGTATCCCGGTGCTGGCCAATCGCGCGGTAATGCTGGGGGCCGGAGACTCTGCGTTCTGGTTGGGCGGCGTCGAAAGCCAGTCGGCCTTTCAGCGCAACAGCGGCGATGACATCATCGGCATGTCGGATGTGCCCGGAACCGTGGCACAGATGACAGGAGACGTGCCTGCGATCCTGTTGGCGCATGAACCTGACCTCTTTGTCACCGTGCCGGACCGGGTAGCGTTGACGCTGTCGGGGCACACCCATGGCGGGCAAGTCCGGTTCGGGCCTTGGGCACCGGTGGTGCCGTCACGCTTTGGCAGCCGCTTTGTCTATGGGCATATCGTTGAGGGCAACCGCGATCTGGTGGTGTCGGGTGGCTTGGGTTGTTCTGGTCTGCCAATCCGGCTGGGCCGCCCGCCCGAGATCACCGTGGTTGACCTGTCGTGACACCGGCAGGCAAAGGTGTGCTGGCGGTGGTGTTGGCCTGTCTGATCTGGGGCTTTGCCACGCTTTACTACAAGGCAATGGCGCAGGTGCCGCCGCTTGAGGTTCTGGCACACCGCAGTCTGTGGACCCTAGTGCTGTTCGGGGTGATTCTGTGGGGGCAGGGGCGGCTGGCCGAGGTTTGGGCGTTGTTGCGCGGCCCGCAGGCGGGGCGGGTGGTTCTGGCCGGGGGTATTATTGCGCTGAACTGGGGCATCTTCATCTGGGCCATTCAGACCGGCCATGCCGTGCAGTCCAGCCTTGGTTATTACATTTTGCCGTTGGTCTCCGTGGTCATGGGTGTGGTCATGCTGGGCGAACGGCTTGCACCCTTGCAGGGAGCAGCGGTGGCCTTGGCTGCTGGTGCTGTCGGCGTGCTGACATGGGGTCTGGGTGTGGCTCCGTGGATTTCCCTGGCGCTGGCCTTCAGCTTTGCGCCCTATCTGCTGATCAAGAAAAGCATGCGGACCAGTGCTTTGGTCTCCGTCGCGGCCGAGGTTCTGGTGATCGCGCCCTTTGCACTGGTGCTTTTGGCGGCGGTGCATTTCGGCGGCTGGGCAGAGTTTGGCCGCCCCGGTGGTCTGTTTGGTCGCGACCTTTACAGCACGCTGATGCTGCCCATTACCGGGGTGATTTCCGGGGTGCCGTTGATGCTGTTTTCATGGGGCGCGCAGCGGGTGCGGTTGTCGACGCTGGGGCTGGTGCAATACCTGAACCCCAGCTTGCAGGCGTTTTCGGCGGTGGTGATCATGGGCGAATCCTTCACCCGCTGGCACGCTGTGGCCTTTGCGATGATCTGGGCGGCTTTGGCGGTTTACAGCGCGGAAGGGCTGCGTCAGGACAGGGCGGCGCGCAGAGCCTCTGTCGCCTCTGGCACCGATTGAACGACCGCGAAATGGTTGCGCACCGAGCCATCGGCAAACCCTTGCGCCACGATGTGATCAATAAGGTCGATCAGCGGCTGCCAGTAACCATCGGCGTTCAGCAGGTAAATCGGTTTGCGGTGCAGGCCGATCTGGGCCCAGGTCAGCACCTCGAAGAACTCATCCAGTGACCCGGCACCGCCCGGCAGCACCACGATGGCGTCCGAGTTCATGAACATCACCTTTTTGCGTTCGTGCATGTTTTCGGTGATGATGAACTGAGTCAGATCGCGTTTGCCGCGTTCGAGGGTCATCAGATGGGTCGGGATGACGCCAAGGGTGGCAGCCCCTGCGTCTTGGGCGCTGCGGGCCACTTCGCCCATCAACCCCACATCCCCGGCCCCATAGACCAGTCGCCAGCCATTGGCGGCGATCGCCTGACCCATGGCGTGGGCGGTGCCGGAGTGGGCAGGATTGATGCCACTGCGCGCGCCGCAGAAGACACAGATAGAGCGTTGTGCGGCAGGCATCGCGGGGGCATCCTGAAAAACTGTTGCGTTGTGCCTAGATATAAGGGTTCCTAGCCGAAAGGAAAGCAGAGGCCGGGAACAGGCCTCGCGGTTCGGGGGAAGATATGGCGGCTTGGTCAGGTTTGGGTGCGGGTGCGCGGGCGGCGGCTCTTGCGGGTGGCGCTGCAGTTGTTGCGGTGGCGGGCTGGTTTCTATGGCCGGGTGCAGCGCCTGCACCCGCGCCGCTGGCTGTTGTTCCGGAGGTGCAAGCGCTGGCGGAGTCGCAAACGGCTGTGGCGGCAACCCCGGAGGCACCGGCCGCGGTGCAAGCTTTGGCAGAGCCCGTCACAAAAGCCGCTGATGCAGAGGCCCCGGCCGCCTCTTCGGCAGTCATCCCCCCCGTTCCGCCGCTGTTTGATGTGGTACGGGTCGAGCCTGATGGTTCGGCCACTGTCGCAGGCCGTGCGGCACCGGGGGCCGCAGTGTCTTTGCGGGTGGACGGGGTCGAAGTGGTGCAGGCCGTTGCAGACGCGCAAGGCAGTTTCGCGGCGTTGTTCACTTTGCCCGCAAGTGCCGCGCCGCGCCTGATGTCTTTGGTCGCACTCGCCCCGGATGGGGCAGAGGTGCCGGGGCCGGACACTGTTGCACTGGCGGCGACTGAACCCGCCAGACTGGCGGCAGAGGCTGTTGAACCTGAACAAGTGCTGCCCGCCGCTGACCCTGCACCGGCTGCGATCCCGGTGGCCGAAGCCGCCCCTCCGGCTGCGTTGCTTGTGACCGAAGATGGCGTGAAGGTGTTGCAGCCGGGTGCGGAAGTGCCTGCGGAACTGGCCGCCAATGTCAGCATCGACACGATCTCCTATGCCCCGGACGGCGCGGTGCAACTGGGCGGGCGCGGCACCAGGGCGGCATTCGTGCGGCTGTATCTTGACGATGCCGAGCAGGCGACGGTGCGGGTCGCCGAGGGCGGGCAATGGGCGGCAGTGCTGGCCGATGTCGCGCCCGGCATTTACACCCTGCGCGCCGATCAGATCGGGGCGGATGGCAAAGTCACTTCGCGCTTTGAAACGCCGTTCAAGCGCGAAACCCTGCAGGCTTTGGCCGCCGTTGCCGCCCCTGAAGTGGCCCCTGTCGTCAAATCTGTATCGGCGGTTGAACCTGTGGCCGAAACCGCGCCTCTGGCAGACCCTGCTGCGGTCGCAAAAGCGGCCCCTGCGCCCGAAGCGGCCTCAACCGAGGTGACGGAGCCGGCCGCAACCGCGCCCGCGCCCGTGTCTGCCGCCGAACCTGCCCCCGTGCCTGTGGTGCAGGCTGAACCCGCCAAGCCCGCGCCTGTTTCTGTGACGGTGCAACCCGGATTCACTCTGTGGGGCATCGCGCAAGAACGGTTTGGCGATGGGGTGCTTTACGTGCAGGTGTTCGAGGCCAACAAGGACAAGATCCGTGACCCCGATTTGATCTACCCCGGCCAGATCTTCACGATTCCAACGGCGCCTTGATCGCGGGCGGCAAGCCTTCGTGTCCATGGCGGCAGCAGGCGACCACCTCGGGGTGGTCCATGCAGCAGTCGTTCAAAAGGTAGGCGATGGTGGTGCCCAAGCCACCCGGATCGACCGCGTAAAACACGTGACGCGCCTGTTTGCGCGACTTCACCAGACCTGCCGCCTCCAACGCCGCAAGATGGAACGACAAGCGCGAGGCAGGCAGACCCAGCGCCCGGCCAATGTCGCCTGCCGCCATGCCATCCGCGCCGCAAGGCATCAGCAGACGCACCAGATCCAGCCTTGCATCATTGGCAAGGGCCTGCAGGGCGGTCAGGGCGTGGGCGCGGTCCATATTTCAACTTCTCTTGAACAATCCCGGTGTAGCGGCTATGTCGACTGCAATCAACCGGGTGTGAAGCCAAAGGACGAAAGATGCGCAGAACAACTGCAACCACGGCCGATGCCGCAAAGCCTGTGGGCAACGGCTGGCAGACCCTGAAACGCATGGGCCCCTACCTATGGCCGAAGGGCGAGTTGTGGGTGAAACAGCGGGTTGTGATCGCCTTGTTGCTGTTGCTCTGCGCCAAGTTCGTGTCGATCACCACGCCCTATCTTTATAAACTGGCCGTCGATGCCTTGGGCGGCAAGACCCCTGATGCGGCTTGGGCCTTGGCTTTGGGCGCGGTGGGGTTGACCGTGGCCTACGGGCTTGCGCGGTTGGGGTCGGTGGCCTTTGGCGAATTGCGCGACGCGGTGTTTGTGCGCGTGGGGCAGCGCGCTTTGCGCAAGCTGGCGCTGGAGACGTTCATCCATATTCATCGCCTGTCGATGCGCTATCACATCACCCGCAAGACCGGGGGCCTGTCACGCATCATCGAACGCGGGGTGAAGGGCGTCGATTTCCTGCTGCGCTTCATGCTGTTTTCGATCGGGCCGTTGATCCTGGAACTGTCCTTGGTGTCGATCATCTTCGCGCTGTATTTCGGCTGGCAATACATGGTCGCCGTGGTGGTGACGATCACGCTCTATGTCGTCTTCACCTTTCGCGTCACCGAATGGCGGGTGCAGATCCGTCGCCAGATGAATGATCAGGACACGGATGCCAACCAGAAGGCGATCGACAGCCTGTTGAACTTTGAAACCGTCAAGTATTTCAACGCTGAAGCGCGTGAGGCTGCGCGTTATGACGTCGCTATGGCGGCCTATGAGGGGCTGGCGGTGCGGACCGGGCAATCGTTGTCCTTCCTGAACGTCGGGCAAAGTTTCATCATCACGATCGGTTTGATTGTGGTGATGGTGATGTCGGCGATGGGGGTGCAGGCCCAGGTCTTGACGGTGGGCGATTTCGTCATGGTCAACGCCTATATGATCCAGATCACTATGCCTTTGGGTTTTCTCGGCACGGTTTACCGCGAAATCCGGCAGGCATTGGTCGATATGGGCGAAATGTTCGGTCTGCTGGCGCAACCGTCCGAGGTCAAAGACAAACCGGGCGCGCGCGACTTGCGGGTTACGGGCGGCGAGGTGGTGTTTGACGATGTGTCCTTCGCCTATGATCCGGCGCGGGCGATCCTGAAGGGCGTGTCCCTGCGCGTCGGTCCGGGGCAACGCATCGCTCTGGTGGGGCCGTCCGGATCTGGGAAATCCACCATTGGGCGGCTATTGTTCCGCTTCTATGACGTCACCGGGGGCGCGATCCGCATTGACGGGCAGGACATCCGCGATGTGACGCAAACCAGCCTGCACCAGTTGATCGGCGTTGTGCCGCAAGACACGGTGCTGTTCAACGACACGGTATACTACAACATCGCCTACGGTCGCCATGACGCCACGCGCGCCG
>JBIHZO010000149.1:0-7967 GCA_044231405.1 Cypionkella sp.
CGTTCCGCAAGCGATGCTGGCGCTGAAGGTGGTGTCGGTGGGCTACATGCTGTGGCTGGCTTGGAAGATCGCCCATGCCAGCGCGCCCAAACCGGGGCAGGCGGGTGGGGCGCCGTTCACGTTTCTGCAGGCGGCGGCATTTCAGTGGGTCAACCCGAAGGCTTGGGCGATGGCCTTGGGGGCGGTGGCGAATTACACTGGCGGTGGTGGCATGGCGGCGGTGGGCGTGGTGGCGGTGGTGTTTGCCGGGGTCAACCTGCCTTCGGTTGCCGTCTGGGCCGCGGCGGGAGAAGGCCTGCGCAGCTGGCTGGCGGACCCGCTGCGGTTGCGGGCCTTCAACTGGACGATGGCTGGGCTGTTGCTGGCGTCCTTGATCCCGGTGGTGCGGATGTAGGGGAGGGATCACCCAGCTGATCCTTTGCCTCACGGTTGTTCAACGCAGCCAGAGGCCTTCGCGTTTCAACACGAACCGGATCGCCTGTTCGCGCCGTGGCAGGTCTGCGCGGTCAAAGAACGCGCGGGCTTTGCGGCCCCGGTTCTGGTAGACCATCAGCTTGACCGGTTCAAAATCGCGCAGGATCCGGCGCAGCTCTTTTTGACCTGCGACCTGTTCCAGCACCTCGACCACGCGGTCACTTTCGCGGGCGTACAGCAGCGGCAGGGTGCGGTAGTGGCACGTGACATCGCCATCAAGCCCCGCCAGCGCGGGCCCCGGACGGCCACCGCCAAAGCTGTGGATCACCAAGGGCAGCGCGATCTGATCCAGCCACGGATAGATTTCCTGCACGATCAAAGGCTCTGGCCGATCATCGCGGATGGACTGGGCATAGGCCAGAAACCGTGCACCGAACTGTTGCGGGCTGGCGTGAAAGAACCAACCAGCATTAAAATACAGGAACCTTTGCCAGTAGTTGTCAGGCTGCATCAGGTCCAGCGTGTCATCGAACGTCAGGCCAAAACGATCATATAGGGACTTCCATATTTCGGCATGACCCGGGCCATAGAGTTCGATCACAGGCCAGGTGCCCTCGCGCCGCATAGAGGCTGCGGGTTTGCTGAAATCAAAGCCCACCGATCCCAGATCGCCGGTGATCAGGGTGTCGGTGTCCAGGAACAAGAAGGGCGCATCCGGCAGGGCGGTCAGCGCCTCTATCTTGTTGCCATGCGGGTAGGCTTGGCCAAAAACGCGGGACTCAAAGGGCAGGAAGGTGGCGCCAAGGCGTTCCAGCATGTCGCGCACCACAGGGTCGGTCACACGCGGGTCGCGCGGCCACAGCTTGCCCGGTTGCGGTTCGGCCAGATAGAGCTTGCCTGCAAAGCCCGGGTTGGTGGCGCGCAGGGAGGCGGCCAGCAACAACGCCTCGTATTGCAGGCGGCCCGATTGCACGACGGCAACGATATTGAACGCTGGCGGGATCGGCTGGGGTTCGGCCATGCTGTACCTGTGCGGGGGCCGGGTTGCGGCTTGAGTATTGCGCGGCATCTTAGGCCGGAATTTTGGGCGACAAAAGCAAAAGGAGGTTCGCATGAAGCGGATTTTCTGGACTGTGGCGTTGGGGATGGCCGCCCTGCGCGCGATTTCGTTGATGCGGTCTGCTTCAGACTTCAGTCCGAATTGTCGCGGCCCGTGATGACCATTTGGCCTGTCCGCAGAGATCAGCAGCAGGAGGGCCGCAAGACCCTGCGCGAACATTCTGGTGTCTGGTGTGACAAGGCTTTGCCACACTGGGGGGCAGGGTCTTTGCGGCGATTGCCCCAGCGCAGAGGGAGGCCGCAATGGCTTTGGGTTTGACAACCGACAACCGTCCGCCGGTGGTGACGGACAGCATCAACATCACCGTGACCGGCGAGGCGGCGTTTCAGGGGGGGGCACGCTCGCCCGAGCCCATGGCAGCCTGACCGTTATTGCGGCCGGCGTCTGGAGCTGTGTCCCGATCAATGCCAGAATCGCGACACAGATCGCGGTGCGCATCAGCAGCGGGGATGCAGCGCCCATCATGGGCACCAGCCGGGCCAACAGGCTGACGGGCACCGCTTTTGCAGATCTGATCTTTGGTCTGGGCGGCAATGATCGGCTGAACGGTGGCGCGGGCGCAGACCGGCTGACGGGAGGTCTGGGTTTGGATGTGCTGATCGGCGGGGCAGGGGCAGACCGCTTTGTCTTTGCCAGCACCGCAGACAGCGGTTTCGGCGCAGCAGGCCAGATCAGCGAATTCGCCGATGGCAGCGACAAGATGGATCTGGGCGCAATTGACGCGATTGCGGGCGGGGCCAACACCGCCTTTCGCTATATCGCGTCTGCTGCGTTCACTGTGGCGGGGCAACTGCGCTATGTCGCCGCGACCGGGTTGGTGGAGGCCGATGTGAATGGCGACCGCATCGCCTATCTGCAGATCCGGCCGGCACCGTGCTGACCAGTGGCGACTTCATCCTGTCAGACGTGAATGGGGTGAAAAAACAAAGCGCTGGCCTAGGCCAGCGCTTTTGTCGTTTTCTTCCACAAAGGAAGATGGTGGGCGATCTTGGAATCGAACCAAGCGTGAGTCGCCTCGGCGGAGTTACAGTCCGCTGCCGCACCTTGCAGCATATCGCCCAACAAGGCGCTGATTACCCAAGGCCTTGCGGGGCGTCAAGACGTATTGCGGAAAAAGGCGGGCCGATTTCTGCTTGCCTGTCCGCGCGCGCTGCCACATTGTCCGGCCGATGATTTAAAGGGGTGTTGCGATGTCTGGCGATAAGAAACCGACGTGGGTGGTGGACAAGGAACGCAACCGTCGGGCCGAGGCGCGCGAAACCGTCTGGCTGTTTGGCCTGCACGCCGTGCGTGATGCCCTGATGAACCCAAAGCGCGAGAAATTGCGGCTGGTTGTGACCAAGAACGCACTCGACAAGCTGGAAGAAGCGGTGGCCTTTGCCCGCATTGCTCCGGAAATCGCCGACCCGCGCCGGTTTGAAGTGCCGATTGACGAGGGATCGGTGCATCAGGGTGCTGCGATGGAAGTGCGGCCATTGAATTGGGGCAAGCTGTCGGACGTGGCGATCTCGGGCGAGGGCAAGCCGTTGATCGTGCTTTTGGACCGTGTCACCGATCCGCACAATGTGGGCGCCGTGTTGCGGTCGGCCGAGGTGTTTGGTGCGCGTGCCGTGGTGGCGCCGCGCCACCATTCGGCACCTGAAACCGGGGCCTTGGCGAAAACAGCCAGCGGCGCGTTGGAGCGCCAGCCCTATCTGAAGGTGACCAACCTTGCCGAAGCGATGGATGAGTTGAAGACCATGGGCTATGTGCTGATCGGGTTGGACGGTGACGGCACTGTAGATCTGGGGCAGGCGATGGCCGATGTTGGCAGCCGCGCCGTGGGTCTGGTGCTGGGGGCCGAGGGGCCGGGCTTGCGCGACAAGACCCGCGAAACCTGCGACGTGATCGCGCGCATTCCCTTCACCGGGGCTTTTGGCAGCCTGAACGTGTCGAATGCGGCGGCGGTGGGGCTTTACGCGGCGTCTGTGCGCTAGTCGCTTCAGCGGCATTGCAGGTTTGAGATCACAAATGCGCGACGGGGACTTTAACGGGGCGGTGCGGTTCCCATTTCTAAGGAACAGGATGCGGGTCGGAACACTCGCTTCCTCAGTTCACTGTCCCTCGTTCCACACCTTCAGCGCCCCGGCCTTTGGCTCGGGCGCTTTTTTATGCGGAGTTCACCATGGATGAAGACAACCGTTTGCGGCAGATATTGACCGAGGCGCGGGTGATCGCGGTTGTGGGCTGGTCACCAAAACCCGACCGGCCCAGCCATGGGGTGGCGCGGTACTTGAAATCGCGGGGCTTTCGGGTGATCCCTGTCAATCCGGGGCAGGCCGGGCAGGACAGCGGTTTGGGCGAGGTTGTGCTCGGGTCTTTGGCCGAAATTGAGGGGCCGGTGGATATGGTGGACATCTTTCGCCGCTCGGAAGAGGTGGGGCCGGTGGTCGATGAGGCGGTGGCAATTGGCGCGCGCGTGGTCTGGATGCAACTGGGCGTGGTCAATGACGCCGCGGCCGCGGTGGCACGGGCGGCGGGTTTGCAGGTGGTAATGAACCGTTGCCCGGCGATCGAGATGCCGCGTTTGGGGATGTAGCCGGCCTTTGCGCCTAGCTGCGGGTGGCTTTTTCGACGATGCCTGATGTGCCTTCGCGACGCTGCAGCTCTGTCAGCACATCGTCCAGCGTCACATCGCGGGCCGCCAGCATCACCAACAGGTGATAGATCACATCCGCTGCCTCGGCGGTCAGCTTGGCGCGGTCACCTTTCACCGCCTCGATGATGGCCTCAATCGCCTCTTCGCCAAATTTCTCGGCGCATTTCTCGGGGCCTTTGGCCAGCAGTTTTGCTGTCCAGCTGCTTTCGGGATCGGCAGATTTGCGGGCGGCGATGGTGGCGGCAAGGCGGTGCAGGGGCGTTTGATCGGGGGGGGTCATGTCAGCCTCATCGGAATGCCGGCGGCGGCCATATGGGCTTTGGCCTGCGCAATGGTGAATTCGCCAAAGTGGAAGATGGAGGCGGCGAGGACGGCAGAGGCGTGGCCGATGGTGACGCCTTCGACCAGGTGATCAAGCGTGCCGACGCCGCCGGATGCAATGACCGGGACCGAAACGGCATCCGATATTGCGCGGGTCAGCGGCAGGTTGAAGCCGGAACGGGTGCCGTCGCGATCCATCGAGGTCAGCAAGATTTCGCCTGCGCCGCGTGCAACCACCAGGCGCGCAAAGTCTACGGCGTCGATGCCGGTGGATTTGCGTCCGCCATGGGTGAAGATCTCCCACTTTCCCGGAGAGACGGTCTTGGCGTCAATCGCCACCACGATGCATTGCGAGCCGAAACGGTCTGCGGCCTCGGCCACCACATCGGGGTTGGCCACGGCCGCAGAATTGAACGACACCTTGTCAGCCCCGGCCAAGAGCAGCGCGCGCACGTCTTCGTGGCTGCGCACCCCGCCGCCCACCGTCAGCGGCATGAAGCAGGCCTCGGCAGTGCGGGTGACCAGATCGAACATGGTGCCACGGTTTTCATGGGTGGCGTGGATGTCGAGAAAGCAAAGTTCATCCGCGCCCGCAGCGTCATAGGCGCGCGCGGCCTCGACCGGATCACCGGCGTCGCGCAGCTGGGTGAAGTTCACGCCCTTGACCACGCGGCCATCGGCGACGTCAAGGCAGGGGATCAGGCGGGTTTTCAGCATGAAGAAACCTTAGCGTGTGGGGCGGGGCGGGGGAAGAGGGGCTTTGCCCCTCTCGGGCTGCGCCCTCACTCCCCAGGATATTTGGACCAAGATGAAATCAGGCGTGCAGGGCTTTGAGTGCCTGTGCCAGATCAATGGTCCCGTCATAGAGCGCGCGACCCGAGATGGCGCCCGCGATCACGCCGGTGTCGCGCAGGGCGATCAGGTCGGCCATCGACGAGACGCCACCCGAGGCGATGACCGGGATGGTGACGGCGCGGGCGAGGGCTTCGGTGGCGTTAATGTTCGGGCCGCCCATCGCACCGTCGCGGTCAATATCGGTGTAGATCAGGGCGGCGACGCCTGCGTCTTCAAAGCTGCGGGCAAGGTCGGTGGCCTGAATGGTGGTTTCCGTGGCCCAGCCTTGGGTGGCGACAAAGCCCTTGCGGGCGTCGATGCCGACGGCGACCTGACCGGGGAAGGCGCGAGCGGCTTGCCGCACCAGATCGGGGTTTTCGACAGCCACGGTGCCCAGGATCACGCGGGACAGGCCCTTTTCCAACCACATCGCGATCGTCGCCATGTCGCGGATGCCGCCGCCGAGTTGGGCGGGGACTTTGACCGCTTTCAGGATCGCCTCCACCGCCGCAGCATTCACCGGGGCCCCTGCAAACGCGCCGTTCAGGTCGACCAGATGCAGCCATGCGCAGCCCGCTTCCTGAAACTTCAGCGCCTGGGCTGCCGGGTCATCGCCGAAGACGGTGGCGGCATTCATCTCGCCACGCAACAGGCGCACGCATTGGCCGTCTTTGAGATCAATGGCGGGATACAGGATCATGGTGGCCTCTTGCGGTTGGATGCTGCGGTCTTACGCAGGCGGGGCGCGATTGCCAAGAGCGCCGCGACCCGACGTCAGAGTTGATTCCCGTTTTCACTTGCGCAAACGTGAGCCAGTCCTTGAGGGAGGAAGACAATGATCAAGAAACTGGTACTGGCGGCTGTGATGACCTTTGGCGCGGGGGCGGCTTTTGCCGATCCGGTTGAAGGGGTTTGGAAAACCAAGCCCGATGACAATGGCAACTTTGGCCATGTGCAGGTGAAACCCTGTGGCGCGGCCTTTTGTGGCACGCTGATCAAGTCGTTCGACAACTCTGGCGCCGAGATGCAAAGCGACAGCCTCGGCAAGCAGATCATCTGGGACATGGTGGCCTATCCGGACGGGCTTTACGATGATGGCAAGATCTGGAGCCCGGATCGCGACAAGACCTACAATTCGGACATGACATTGAGCGGCAACAAGTTGGCGGTGCGCGGCTGTGTGATGGGGATTTGCCGCGATGGCGGCACCTGGACCCGCGTGCAATAGCGCAGGTTCCGGGTCGCCTTTGCACGCCGTTCGGGCCTCATGGGCACATCGGGAGGGCGCGGCATGATGAGAAAGACCGGGTGCGATTGATTGGCCTGTCCCTGTTGTGGGGCGGGTCTTTCTTTTTCGTGGCACTGGCGCGGCCCCGATGGCGGGTGGTCTGCATCGTCTGGGGGCGGGTGGCGTTTGCGGCGCTGTTTCTGGCAGCGGCTTTGGCGGCAACGCGGGGGCCGTGGCCGCGCGGTCTGTCACTGGTGATGTGTCTTAATCCGGTTTTGGCCATTTTGCTGGGGGTTGCGCCTTTGTCCGAACCCCTGGCCGCGCGGCAGCTGGCGGAATTTACCTTGATCGCCGTTGGATTGGCGGCGATTGACGGGCGGGTTTTCAGATGGAGATAAGCGATGCCGACTGGGCCGATCTGATCGCGCGCACCCGGCGCGCAGCACTGTATGGCGTGGTGACAACTGGAATCTACTGCCGCTATGGCTGCCCTTCGCCTGCGCCGTTGCGGCGGAATGTGCGGGCGTTTGACACGGTGCAACAGGCGCAGGCTGCGGGCTTGCGCGCCTGCAAACGCTGTATTCCCTAGTCCGGGATCAGGTCGGCGAAGACAAAGCCGTCACGCGTGACCACCTCGCCCAGATGCACCGGGATGGGGGCCGAGAACATCGGGCCGCCGACAACGGCAGTGTGAAATTCACCCCGTTCGCCGCAGGGATCGACGCCAGGCGGCAGGTCGGCCAGAAAGCCCGCATCAAACTTGCGTCCGGCAAAACTGGCCTCCAGATGGCGTGGATCGAGCGACACCACGCGGGCGTCCATCCCCGCCGTGATCATCTCTTGCGCCAGAGCATCCGTCGGGCGACCCCACAGCGGAAAAATCGCCTGCACGCCCAAGGGGGCCAGTTTCGCCTCGCGATAGGCGCGGACGTCTTCCAGAAACAGATCACCAAAGACCATATGGCGCGCACCAAAGCCGGTGACACGCTCCATCGCGCCGGTCATCAGCGCCTCGTATTGCTCATTCGAGCAGGGCCAGGGCAGCGGCACGTCAATCAGCGGCAGGCCCAAAGCGTTGGCTTGGGCCGCCAGCAATGCGTTGCGGGTGCCGTGCATCGCGACCCGGTCGAAGGCCGCGTTGGTGGTGGTCAGGATCGCCACCACATCTGCCAAGCCCAACTTGCGGGCTTCGAGGAGGGCAAATGCACAATCCTTGCCCGAAGACCACGAGAGGACGGCTTTGGGTGGCTGCGTGTTGAGATTGGTCACAAATCCATGCCCCTGTTGGTCAGGCTTTCTGTCTAACCTGCGCCGCAAGCCGAGGCAAATCTGTTGCGAAAGATGATAATTTGCCCCAAGGCCTATTCAGGTTCCAACGTATTTGGGATAACGTTCTCTTGGGAGATATTTTC
>JBIHZO010000150.1:0-7942 GCA_044231405.1 Cypionkella sp.
TAAAGTTTGGGGGTGGGGTGACGGCAGATCGGGTTTGCAGGGTGGGTGTGACCCCACCATGTTTGACGGTTGGTATCAGCGCGTGTCATCCACCCCACGCTCGCTGCAACCGTCTTGTTCCGGCCATGGATCCAGACCCCAGGTTGGGCTGATACCAGAAATCCGCAGATGTGTCGGAAGGTCGAGCAAATGGTGGCGTGTGACGTCACGCTTTGTAGGCAAAAGCTTCAAAGTCTTTCTCATACAGTTTCGACAGGATTTCTCTGCACTCATCAGTGTAGTCTTTTTCCAAACCGTCATCTGCTGAGGTTACACGACCAATTCTTTCGGCTTGTGGCGTGGCTACGCCCCAAACCCTTGCAGATATGGCACTCAAATCATGGTCAATGTTCTCAACTTTCCCGATAAAATCGAAGCGGTCGAGCGGCAGCAACATCAAATCCACCTGAGGTGCCCAGTGGGCATCGAGCCAAAGACCACCATCGTTAAGAAAGTGACAGAACTCTCGGAAAGTTGGAGGCTTTATTTGGACTCTGGATCCGAAATGCCGAATGCCTTGGACACTTCCTCCAAGTATCTTGTCACGATATGCTGATAAAATTCGCGCATAAGGGTTTCTAACCATGGTAAAGCAAAATACCTGGTCGGACTTTAAATAGCCAACCTCCTTGCTGCTCATGAAAGAGGGCCGAAGGAATTTGTTCTTTGCATTGCTGCTAAAGGGTCGTTTGTAAGGAGAAAGATCTGATAGCCGTCTCATTACAGTTGAGTTGGCCGCTTTGGGAACTCTGTTGTAAAAAAAACGGTCATGAGGCGAATAGGCTCCTCGAATATCAAGGTGAAACATGCTCACCGGACTGTTGGTTGGAAATTGACGATAAAAAGGAAGAAGGGTGTGATAAAGTGAGCGTCCTAATTTCTCTTTCGTTACCAGCATGATACTTTCTCGCCCCCTCCAGTTCTACGATGGCTTATTGATATTTTATGCTTATTAAATTTACAATCCCGAGAAACCCTGCAGCCTGTAGTAATCAGGTAAGGCTGCATAACTGATAAATTGGGAACCTTCCGAGACTGTTCGTTCCTCACGCGCCAGGCTGAAACCACCGCTCTATATAATCCATGACGTCATCCATCAGCGCGCCCTTTCGCGCTTCGGGGCCGCTGAAGATGAGCGCCCAGCCGTGGGGGGATTTTTCGCGGCGGATGGTCAGGCCCTGTTGCAATTGCAGCAGCCGACGCGGGCGGCCCGGCGCGGTTGCGGTGGCTTCGGTTTCGGGGCTGAGGGCCTCGGTCAGGGTGGGGATCAGGGCGGTCCATTGGCTTTGCAGGCTTTTGCCCGCGTTTTCAGTCAGGATCTGGTGGATCAGGTCGGTGAGACCGCCGCGCAGGGCGGCGCCCAGGCGTTCCATCTGGGATTGGGTCAGGGTTTCGGGGGTGGAAAACATGCCCTGAAGTTCCTCGGCCACCAGTGCGAGGTTGCGCAGGCGGTTGCGTTTTTGTTTGAGCGCGGTGGGGTGCAGGGCGACGATGGCTTGATCCATGCTGTCGAAAAGGCCGCGGTTGACGGCGGTGACGATGGTCAGGCCACGCTCCCACGGGGAAAGGTTTTCGCGGATTTCGTTTTCGGCGATCATCTGGGCCATCGCCTCGGGGATGGTGGCGGGGGTGCGCAGGAAGGCGGGGATGGTGGTGAAGTCGCCATTGGCGCGCCAGCTGGCAAGGCGGCGGATGGCGGTGAGGCGGCGCAGGCCCGAGATCAGGCCATAGCGGTGGATGTCGTCAAAACCGCCGGGGGGTTCGGCCAGTTCGAAAAGTTCGATGGGTTGGCGCAGGCCATCGCGGGAGATCGAGAAGACGAGGTCTTGCAGGGCGTCCTCGGGCAGGTGGCTGCGGTCGCGCAGCAGGGCGGTGTCGAGGATCTGGTCGGTGGGGATGTGGTGAATGTCCATGGCGCGGCCTTTCGTTTGCGCCATGGAAGCCGGGAATTGGTTAAGGAGCGGTTTTTGGGGCGGGCGGTCGGGGGCGAGCCCCCCGAGCCGCGACTGTCTTGAACCAAGGGCGAAAGCAGCGGCTTTCCCGAGGTATTTGGGCCAGGATGAAACCGTCAGATGTACCATATGTACCAGTCACGCAGGGCATCGGGGGGGAGGTCGGCGGTTTTGGTCACCTCGGCGCGTTTCATGAAGATGTGGTTTTCCACAAGGCCCGCGCCCACGGCCCGGGTGAGGGCTGTGTCGGCTTCGAGGTCATTGAGCGCCAGTGTCAGGGAAGCCGCGACGCCGGTGGCGGCGGTGTTGGTGGTGAAGCCGTTGCCGGTTTCCATCGGTTGCAGGGGGTAACGGTTCTGCACGCCCAGCAGGGCGGCTTGCAGGACGGTGGCGACGGCGGTGTAGGGGTTGGAAGCGGCGTCGGCCATGCGGTGTTCGAGGCGGGCCTTCCTGCCACCCTCGGCCGAAAGGCGGACGGTGACGTTGCGGTTGTCGCCGCCCCAATTGCACCAATAGCCCGACAGGCTGGCCGGTTGCAGGCGGTTGTAGGACAGGGCGCTGGGGGCGATCAGGCCAGCCATGCCGCGGTGGTGGTGCATCCAGCCAGCGATGCAGCCTTTTGTCAGCATGTTCATGTTGGCCGGGTCGCCGTGATCACCGTTGGCCAAGGCATTGGCGCCATGAGCGTCGGTGAAAGACAGGTTGATGTGCATGCCGGAACCGCCCTTGCCGGGGATCGGTTTGGGCAGGAAGGTCAGGACCACGCCATGGGCCAGCGCCACTTCGCGGGCCATCTGGCGGAACAGCACCACGGTATCGACATGTTCAACCGCGGGGCCGAAGGTGAGGGTGAATTCATACTGCGGCGTGTCGTATTCGGCGGTGATCAGGTCCAGCGGCAGGCCGATTTCCTGCGCCTTGTTCCAGATCGCGGTGGTGAATCCCAGCGGATCGGTGAAATTGCCGGTGCCATAGACCACGCCGCCGGGGGTGTCATAGGGCACAAGACGGCCATCGGGGGCGCGGGTGAAGGCGTAGGCCTCAAGCTCGATGCCGACTTTCGGGGTCAGGCCCAGCGCCTGCCATGCCGCGACGGCGCGTTTCAGGGCAAGGCGGGGGCACATCGGAATCTCTGTCCCATCGCCTGCGTAAAGGTCGCCGGTGACGATTTGGGTATTCGGCTCCCAGCCCGGGCGAATCTCGTCGCCCTCCCAACGCAGGGCCATATCCGGGATGCCTTCAAGACATTTGGTGCCGGGCGCTTCGATCAGCAGGTCCTTGTCGTAATGCACGGAAAACGTGGGCCGGGCGAAGCGGCTTTCGTCGTCCTTGAGTTTCGACGCAGGCAGATACTTGCCGCGCATGATCGACAGATGATCGCAGAACATCGCGCGCAGGCGCTGGGGGTGGTCGGACATAGCGGCCCTTTATTGCAGCGTGACGGTGACTGGCAGCGATTTGAGGCCGCCGACGAAGTTCGAGCGCAGGAATTTCTGCTCACCCGCAGGTTCGATGGAACGCACCCTTTTGGCAAGTTCTTCGAACAGAACCCGCACCTCAAGCCGGGCCAGCCACATGCCAAGGCAGACATGCGGGCCGCCCTGACCGAAAGCCAAATGGCGGTTGGTCTGGCGGGCGAGGTTGACGCGGTTGGGGTCTGCAAACGCGGTCTCATCCCGGTTGCCCGACAGCCACCAATAGACCACCTTTTGCCCGGCTTTGATCTGCTTGCCGTGGTAATCGAAATCGCGGGTCGCGGTGCGGCGGAAGTAGATGGCGGGGGTGGCCCAGCGGATGATTTCATCCGGGGCGGTGTCCCAGACAGTGCCGGTTTGCAGCAGGGGCAGCAGTTCGGGCTGATGCGCCAGCGCCTGAATCCCGGCGGCGATGGAATAGCGGGTGGTGTCATTGCCAGCGGCGACCAGCAGGCAGAAGAAATTGCGAAACTCGTGCGCCGGCATCACCGAGCCATCGGCGGCTGGCGCGATGATCAGCGGCAGGATGCCCGAGGTGTCACCCGTGGCGGCTTTGCGGGCCATCAGGTCTTTGGCGTAAACGAACAACTCTGCCCCCGCAGGCGAATTGAAGGGCATCATCCGAAACTCATCGGTGGTCATCTTGTCCAGCACATGGCTGGTGAAATCGGGATCGGAGTTGGCGATCAGTGCGTCGCCCTTGGCCACCAGCCATGGCAGATCTTCATCCGGCGTGCCCATGATCCGGCCCAGCATCCGCATCGGCAGTTGGCGGGCGATATCGGTGGTGGCGTCAAAGGTGCCCTTTTGCAGCGTCTTGTCGAGGATATCGACGCAGATGTCGCGGATCACCTGTTCGAATTGCGCAATCACCGTGCGGGAAAAGGCGCGGGCGACGCGCATACGGGTGGCCATATGTTCCGGACCGTCAGTTTCCTGAAAGGTGCGGCGGGCGAGGTATTCCTCATAGCTTTGGTCTTCGATGCGGATGCCACGGGCGGAGGAGAGCAGATCGGTCTGGCGGTTGAGTTCGAAAATATCGGCGTGGCGGGTGACAGACCAGTAGTTTTCGCCCTGCGCATAATCGGTCCAGTGCATCGGATCATCGCGGCGCAGGCGGGCGAAGGTGTTCAGTGGTGCGCCACTGGCGAAGGCGTCATGGCTGGACAGGTCGGCATGGCCGTCATCATTGGGGTGCCAGAGCGTCATGTGTCCTCGCTTGCCGGAAGGCTGATTTCAAAATATACTAAACAGGTTCATAAATATGTAAAGTGGAAGATCATGCATATTGCGGTGCTGATGGCCAACACAGATGACAGCGCCTTTGCACAGGCGCATCCGGGGGATGGCAGCAAGTTCGAGACGCTGCTGCATGAGCTGCGCCCCGATTGGCGGGTGTCTGTGTATGCGGTCAAGGACGGGCAGTTCCCGACAGCGGGGGCGGTTCATGACGGTTGGATCATCACGGGAAGCCCGGCGTCGGTCCATGATCAGGAGGCTTGGGTCGCGCGGCTGGAGGCGCTGATCCGCGATCTGGTAGCGCAGAAGCAGCCGCTGTTTGGCGCGTGTTTCGGGCATCAGGCAATTGCCAAGGCTTTGGGCGGAGTGGTCGGTGACAACCCGGATGGCTGGGCGTTCGGACTGGTGGAAACCGAGATGGAGGGCGTCAAAATACGGCTCTATGCGGCGCACAGAGAGCAGGTTCTGGTTTTGCCACCGGGGGCAGTTGCGGTGGGGGGGAACGCCGAATGCCCGGTTGGGGCCTTTGCGATGCCGCAGGTTCTGACGACGCAATATCATCCCGAAATGACACCGGAGTTTGTGGCGGCTTTGGTGGCGGAATATGCGCCGAAACTGCCGGCAGATGCAGCGGCGCGGGCGCGGGCTTCACTGGCGGTGGCGGCGGATCGCGCCGTGATTGCGGCGCGGATCGTGCGGTTCTTTGAAGGGGGCTAGGGGGCTGGCAGCCGGGGGTTTGACACCCCCGGGCCCCTGTCGGATATTTGCGCCAAGATGAAAGCAGGTTTCAGATGTCTTTCATCAGGCGCAGGGCGTCGTAAATGGCGGCGTGGGTGTTGCGGGATTCCACCGCGTCACCGATCCGGAAAAGTTGGAAACCCTTGGGGCCGCCGTTCAGGGTTTGCGGCTGGCCCGCGATCAGGGCGTCATAATCCACCGCGCCGAGGTTTTGCGACAGGGCTTTCAGATCAAAATAGAGGTCGGCAAGCGGTTGGGTGCCGTGGTTGACAACGATCTGATCGTAATGGGCGGTTTTGGTCAGGGGCATGTAGTCGCTGCCGATGCTGGCCTTGATCTGGTTGCCGTCGCGTTCGACGCCGGTCAGGCGGTAGGTGACGGTGAAGGTGACGTCCTTGTCCTGCAGAGCGCGCATGTAGGGGACAAGGTTCATCGCCATCACATCGGGGGCAAAGCTGCGGTCGGGGGTCATGATTTCGACCTTTGCACCGGATTCCGTCAGGGTTTGGGCGGCTTGCAGGCCGGTGTGGTCGCCGGCATCGTCGTAGAGCAGGACATTGGTGCCGGGTTTGACATCGCCGGACAGGATATCCCAAGCCGAAACGGTCAGGTCATTGCCAAACTGCAGAATGTCCTTTTCGGGCAAGCCACCGGTGGCGATGATGACGACATCCGGGGTTTCCGCGACAATGTCAGAGGCTTCGGCCCAGGTGTTGAAGCGGAATTCAACCCCAAGCGCGGCGCCTTGGGCCATGCGCCAGTCGATGATGCCGATCATCTCGGCGCGGCGTTTGGTTTGGGCGGTGAGGCGGACCTGACCACCGGGGAGGCTGGCGGCCTCGAACACCGTGACTTTGTGGCCGCGTTCGGCGGCAACGCGGGCGGCTTCCAGGCCGGACGGACCTGCGCCCACGATCACCACGCGGCGCCGGGTGGCGGCGGGGGTGATCGTATGGGGCATGGTTTCTTCGCGGCCCGTCGCCGGGTTGTGGATACAAAGCGCCATGCCGCCCTGATAGATGCGGTCCAGGCAGTAGGTGGCGCCGACGCAGGGGCGGATGTCATCCTCGCGGCCTTCGATGATTTTGCGCACGATATGCGGGTCGGCCATGTGGGCGCGGGTCATGCCGACCATGTCGAGTTGCCCGGTGGCTATGGCATGGCGGGCGGTGGCGACATCGGGAATGCGGGCGGCGTGGAAGGTGGGCAGACCCACCTCGGCGCGCATACGGCCTGCGAAGTCGAGATGGGGGGCGGATTTCATACCTTGGATCGGGATCACATCGGTCATCGCGGGGTCGGTGTGGATGCGGCCCTTGATGATGTTCAGAAAATCGACATTGCCGGAGTCGCGGAACATCTTTCCGATTTGCACGCCTTCGTCGGCGCTGATGCCGCCCTGTTCCGCCTCGTCCGCGGTGTAGCGCACGCCCAAAAGGAAATTCTGTCCAACGCGTTTGCGGCAGGCGGCCAACACTTCCAGCGAGAAGCGGGCGCGATTTTCCAACGATCCGCCATAAGGCGCGGCCAGATCATTGGTGAAGGGCGACATGAATTGATCCATCAGATGCCCGTAGCATTCGAATTCGACCCCATCGAGGCCCGCCGCCTGCATCCGCTCGGCGGCATCGGCGTAGTCGGTGATGATGCGGGCGATGTCCCAGTCTTCGATCACTTTGGGAAAAGCGCGGTGGCTGGGCTCGCGGGATTTGCCAGCGGCGACCACGGGCAGCCAATCGCCCTTGTCCCAGCGGGTGCGGCGGCCAAGGTGGGTCAGTTGGATCATCACTGCGGCGCCGGCCTCGTGGCAATCATCGGTCAGTTTCTTCATCCAGCCCACGACCTCATCCTTGTAGGCGAGGATGTTGTTGAACACGGGCGGGGAGTCCTTGGACACCGCGGCCGAGCCTGCGGTCATCGTCAGGGCCACGCCAGCCTTGGCGCGTTCCAGATGGTACAGGCGGTAACGGTCTTTGGGCATGCCGTCTTCGGGATAGGCTGGTTCGTGGCTTGTCGTCATGATCCGGTTGCGCAGGGTCAGGTGTTTCAGCTGGTAGGGCTGCAAAAGCGGATCGGTGGACATGAGCGACTCCTATGGTTGTCGCTATGAAAACGGAAATCGACACATGTGTCAAGTTTTTCGATTGCCCGTGTGGGCTGGGCTGTTAGGGTCTGCCCATGGAACAGGTGCAACAGGAACGCGGTTGGCGCGGGTCGGCGGAATTATGGCTGGACGCGGCCTATGATTTGCTGGTCGAAGGCGGGGTCGAGTCGGTGAAGGTGATGCCTTTGGCCGCGCGGCTGGGCCTGTCGCGCACCAGTTTCTATTGGCATTTTGCGGATCGTGAGGCGTTGCTGGCCGGGTTGGTGGCGCGCTGGCAAAGCCAGAACACCGCCAATCTGATCGCGCGCGCACAGGCTCCGGCGGGGTCGATTGCCGAAGCGATGCTGAATGTGACTGATTGCTGGATCACGCCCGCGCTGTTTGACAGCCGGATG
>JBIHZO010000151.1:0-7911 GCA_044231405.1 Cypionkella sp.
CCCTGCCACTGCAGTTATGGTGGACGAAACGACGTCGGCTGTGACAGTGCCCCGAAGCACGTTGACGCTCAGCGTCGCACTGGCAGCTAAGTTTGTGCCGGCCGAAACAAACAGTGCAGACAGGGTGGTATCAATATCCTGGATCGCCTTGGTGGTGGAAACCAGCCAGCGCTGATCGGTCGCCTGCACGAGAACGGCCCCCGTCGTGCTTTCGACAGTGCTCCCCGTGACAACAACGGCGATATCGCCATTCACCGTGTTGATCGCCGACGCCGCCTTGAAATTTAAAGCCGGACCGACGAACTGGACCTTGTCGGTGCCCACAAACTTCGACGTTGCGTCATAGGTCGCCGTGCTCAGCGCCGCGAGTGTCACGCCCAGACCGGCTATCAAGTTGGAATCCGTGACATTTACACTGACGGCCACATCCGCTGTCGTGGTCGCAATCATTGCAGTGGTTGCAACTTTCGTCGAGTCGGTCGCCTCGACACTAAGGGCACCCCCGGCGTCCACGATCACATTTGTCAGATCAATATGCGCGCCATCGCCGACACCGCCAATTGTGACCTGTGCGAGGCCAAGAAACGAGCTTTGGACCTTGGTGGTGATGACACCAGTGCTTGATGCGGCAATCGTGACGTTGCCTGCGCCCGCAGCGGTGATCTCGGTATCCACGGCCGAAACGCCCGCCTCGCCGACGCTGACTCCGACGATCCGGGCAACATCGATCTGCATCCACAACGCGTTGATGTTGAAGAGGGTTTCGCCCAGAACTGCAAGCTCTGCCGCAGCGACAGACAGATCGGCATTCACAATGTCTGAGGCCGCAAGGGTGATCCCGGCAGCGTTGGTCGTGGACAGAATAACGCCCTGCCCGATGGTGATCTGCGACTCGCTGTTGATGGAACCCTCGCCTTTCCACAACAACTGATTGCTGACCGCTACGATGAGATCCAGCCTCGCCAGCGTGCTGATGTTCAGCGATGCTGCCTGCACCGTGATGTTGTCGGCCAGGGTGACCCGCGCAATTTCTCCGACGGACATCGGATCGCCCAGTTCAGGGAGCACGATGTTGAGCGTCCCGCTGACCATCGCCTGCGCTGACAGGGTCACGCTGCCTTGGCTGAAGATCGATGCATTCACCGAAATCTGGCTTGAAGCCGTCGCAAGGGTCGCCGTGCTGTCGGCATGGATGGTAACGTCATTCACCTGAGAAACGGCGGAGCCGATCTGGGCAGAAACCACCACCTCTTCCGCCGCGATGTTCAGGCTTCCGAGATATCCCGCAGCAAAGGACGTGACGCCAATTGAATCGGCACCAGTGCCGCCATCGATCGAAACCTTGAAATCCGCGTCGAAGGTAAAACTGTCTTCGAACCGCATGGAAATGGCATCGGCACCGCTGCCGGAAGAAAAATTCAGACCCGTGGTTGACGTGATCTGGGTGGCTGCGACCAGAATGGCGTTATTGGTCGCATCGCGAATTTCATACTGATAAACCTTTGAGACACCCTCGCCTGTGGCAAACAGCCGGACCGTGGCGGAGACATTGGCTGTCGGGTCCAGTCCCATATTGGTGTTCAAGACAACAGACATGGGATCCGCACTCAGCAGAATGCGCGGCTCGATCGGGTCAAGAAGATAGCTGATCGCCGCCTGTCGCAGCTTTGCAAATCGTGACGGCGCAGATTTGGCAAGTGCGCGACGCGATTGCCGATTGCCCATGAATTTTGGCAAAGACACCAAGGTGTTAACTGCGAATGGAAGTGCCACTGTGTGTCCTTTTTCAGTCAATATCGCAGCTTAAGTTGGTGTCGAGTTTCGAACGGTGCCCGGTCACATTTCCTGACATGACAACGCAAAATGCCCCCAGGGCTGGTCAGCCGGGGACTGCATCTGTTTGATCGTTGCCTTGAAGGCGAAGCCCAGAACCGGGAGTTTTGTCATGGCACTGGCACAATCCGGATCATGATGTCCACGCGACGATCAACGGCTTCGTCGCCGCCAGCTGCAGCAGCCATCGTTTCCGACACGCCCTTGCTGTCGACCACCATCCGTCCGACCTCGATGCCGCGCCGCTGCAGTTGCGCCGCGACGACAGCCGCCCGCTTTGCGTCAAGTGCGCCACCGGTCGCATCGGATGTCTCGCTGACGGCCCGTTGACCGATAATGCTCACCGAAAGCTCGTCGTAATACTTCAGAAAGGCCGAAACCTCGTCGAAAATCTTGGGCGATCCTTCAACGAGTTTCGCAGAATTCTCATCGAAGAACACGAAGAACGCGCTTGGCACGTCACGATCCTTGACCGGCGGAACCTGTGCACAGGACGCCAGAACCACAAGAAA
Source organism: Cypionkella sp. (assembly GCA_044231405.1). Taxonomy (GTDB): domain Bacteria; phylum Pseudomonadota; class Alphaproteobacteria; order Rhodobacterales; family Rhodobacteraceae; genus Cypionkella. The sequence continues at coordinate 2,346 of JBIHZO010000151.1, forward strand.
CAAAGGGATCAGAAATTTACGCATCGTGTGCTCCATTGAAAACCTCGGGTGTTGGGCACCCTGTCGAGTGGCGGTCCAAAATCCAAATCGCCAAAACCTGTCGCGTCATCTGATCCCATCAAGACGAGGCACGCCTGCCTCACCCCCCGAAGGAGTTGACGGTGAAGCTGCCATCACGGTTTTGCGTCACGTCTAACCCACCGGCATTCAGAGACTTCGTACCATTCGGATTCAGGGTGCTGGAGGCTGACGCGCTGCTGTGTCCGGCAGTGGCGGTTGCCTGGCTGAACCCGTCACTGGTTTTTGTGGCAAAGGTCGAAGCCGTCTCTTCGCCGATGCCCGAGGTGTTATCCGTGATTGCCGCACCCGGCGCGGGCGGTTCCGGATGGACAATCTCAATGTTGCCAAGCGATTCCGACATCGTGACAATCGGTTTGCAGACCGCATAATGGCGGAGCCGTTCGGGGCGCAGATCGTAGCAGCGCACGTCCACGGCCGTCATCAACGCCGAGTCATCGACTGGACTGTCGTATTTGGTGAACGTGTCGCCGTCCATCATGCCGCCGAAGCGCTCGCAACCCACATAGCTGTTCACGACATCGATCTTCAGATCGCTACAGGGAAGGGGCGGTGTGACCTTGATCTCAAGATAGCGCTCGTCGACCGGGCTCAGCAGCTTGGCCGGAGCAGGCGCACAGGCCGCCAATGCAAGGAAAGGAGCCAGCAGAACCAGCGATACACACTTAGAGCCAAAACGAGTTGTCATCCGAACATCCTTCTTGAAACGAGCAACCCTGTTGCACCGTGATTCTTACTCACCGAAAAAGCCGGACTGCGATTTCCGAAATTTCGCGAAAACACCCTCGACATGTTGCATGTCACCGGGTCCCCACTCGAACTCGGTGATGATAGACCCGCCATCCTGCACCAACTCGCTGATCGCCAGATCGTCGAATGGCGAGAGGTCCGGGTCCATTGCAATGTCGAACTGATCCTGGACCGCCTCCGAAAACGCATCCATCTGCTGCACGTTGCTTTGCGCGGTTTGTGCCAGATAGGCCGCCATCTGCGCGCGCCAGACGGCCGAAGCCTCGGCAATGGCGCCGCCCTGCCCGTCGTCCCAGCCACCACCCGGAGTCAACGGGTCATAGGGAATCCAGTTTGCAAGGCTGACAACACTGATCACATCCGCCAAAGTGGGCGGCGGGTGACCTGAGCTCCACGGCACAACCGGCTCCGGCAAGACGACACCCAGCACATCCGTCAGATCAGGCAGCGGCAGCGGGCCGACAGTCAGAGATTGCGGGCCGCTCGTCGCTGTCACAAGTGCCACCACGCCCGAAGGCGGCGTCGACAGCGCGATTTCAATCGGGTTGATCTGGGCATTCAAGGCAAGCGGCTCGGCAGCAGCAGCAGCGCCAGCAAAAGCGCAAACCCAAACAAAGGAAGCCATTCTTGCCATCTGATGTCTGGATGTCATGATCTTACCCTATGCCCTGCGTTGCCCCGCGCCCCGCGTTCAGCGCGAAACAACTTCACAGCCCTTGGTGCTCAGCAGGTTTTTCATTTGCTCCGGCGCAGAGGCTGCGACCACAACCACACAGCCTGCCGCGGCTTTGGCAGCGGCGCGGGGGGCTTTGATCGGCTTTGGGGCAACGGTTGCGGGGGCCCCTATCGGTGCATCAGCCACCGCAGCAGCCGTCACGACCTTTGGCTTGCCCCAGATATTCTTGCGCACGGTGTTGGTCGGGGCTGCGATGCCCAGACGGGCAAAGCCGGGCGCCAGGTATTCGTCATCGCGCATCACTTCGAAGGCAAGCCGCTTCATGAACAGCGCATCCTCGGGCGACATGCTTTGCGAGGCGCCGATCAGCGTTTGCACCCAGTTGCGGCGCTGGCAGCTTTCATCTTCTTTTGTCACGCCGCCGCCGAAGGAAACACCGGGCACCGCACCAGAGGCGGCCACACCGGTACCAAGGCACGGTCCACCCGCAAAACTGGGCATGCCGGGCGCGTTTGGCGTCATCCGGTAGCTGGCACCACCACCGGTGATGGATTGCACTGTCACATTCGCGGTGGGGCTGCTGGTCAGGTTGCTGTTCTGTTCGCCGGAAACGGTCTGTTCATTGCCCGCCAGAACGGACGGAAGGCTTTGGGCAAAGGCGCCGATGGCGTTGAAGCCGAACAACAGGACAAAGCAAGGCACCAATTTGCGCTTCAGCATAGCATTGGAGATTTGCTTCAACATCAACACTGTCCTTGGCCTGTCACATGAGAACCGCCAAAAAGCCGGGCAGCAGTCAGATGTCTGTTTTACTTGGCAGTTGGGTGCCAGCCAGACCTGGCAGGCACCCTTGGTTCAGACAACACCCGACCGCCCTGAACACCAGAACGGCCGGGTGAGGGCGTTATCAGTTACTGATAGGAGTGCCCGTGACCGGAGCAGCCGTGAACACCGAACCGAAGCCGGCTGTGCCGGTGGTTGCAGCGCCGCCACCGAAGAAGCCGCCGGTCGTCGCGCCAAGCGAGATCGTGCCGCCGCCAACGTTGGCAACTGCCAGGTCGATCGGCTTACCCAATGCCAGGGTGTTGGTGAAACCGATGGTACCTTGGCCAGGCTCAAGACCATCGAAGTTATTGGCCAGATCAGCGAAAGTCGACAAGCCTGGGGCGATGTTGATACCCGTGCCGGCTGCGTCGCCAAACGCGCTCAATGCCGAATAGGCAATGCCCGATTGCTCGGTGGTTACCGTTGTGCCGGTCGAGCCGACGAAGTTGGCGCTGGTGCCGATCAGGCCAGCAAGGACCGAGGTCGAACCTTCACCAACCAACGAAGCGGCGGATTCAGACGACGCGTTCGAGGTGCTCGACAGTTGACCAGTGTAGACGTTGCCTGCATCGATACCCTGAATCGCGTTGGTCAGCGTATCGCCGTAGGCCGAACCGACAGCCGCAACCGACGCATTGGCATCGCCCTTGGCGACAACGCGGCCAGCGCCAACCGACGAACCGCTTGCGGTCACGGTACGGTCAAACTGGAACACGGTCACCACGCCAGAGCCTGCAATCGCTTCCGGAGCCGGGTTTGTTGCAGTGTCGTTGGTCGAGTTGGCAAAGCCGGTCATGCCGAATATTGCCTTATCGGCATTGATCACAACAGCGCCCGAACCCAGACCGGTCACTTCAGCCGTGCCGCCCAGCAAGAAGCCGGTTTGATCCGGCGAAAGCAGCGAAACGCCAGCAGAGAAGCTGCTCGAACCCAGATCCTGGGCAGCAACAACGCCAGCGGTCAGTACGACGGTCATGGCCGTCGTTGCAAGCAAGTTAGTGATTTTCATAGTACCCTCATTGGTTTTACAGTCATTTTGGTTTGATGCGTCCGCCCATCACAGCGTCTTTTATCCAAATCCCGCCGAAACACGATGATATTTGCACTCCAAGTCGCAGCGCAACGTTCTCTTTATCAAGACAGCGGGATCAGATACTCTAAAAAAGGTGATCATTGTGTTTGCGGCGTCATGCATCCTTTGCTGGGCGACGCTTGTCAACAATCATATCGGCGGATTCCAGCGCGTCTGTCGAAATATTTTTGCCAAACGCCCTAAAGATGGGATTGTATCACTATAAAGATATTCAAGGGATGGCCTAAAGATAGACAGAATATCGAAAGATTAAGCATCGCGCCATTCTTGCGCAGGCGATTAACTTGCCCCATAAACAACTCAAGCATATTGTTTGGTTTGGAGCCGGGAATGCCACGCCACACGGCATACGGATCGGCCGAGGCTCAAGGCCGCGTCGGGGCTTTCCTGCAAGGATTATAGGAACCGCCATGATGCCGACTCGCCGCCCGCTCCGCCGCCCCGGTTTGCTGTTCATGGCATTGCTGGCGCCGCTTTCAGCCCCCGTTGCCGCCCAGACCCCGGCCCTGCCCTTGATGCAATACGATTGCGTCATGGACCCCGCAGCCCTGATCCACCTCAGCCCCAGTGCGCCGGGGGTGCTGGACGCTGTGCTGGTCCGTCGGGGTGATCCGGTGACCAAAGGTCAGGTCGTGGCGCGGATCCGCGCGGTCGTCGAAGAGGCGTCGATCAAGATTCTGGAAACCCGCGCCAACTCTGCTGCCGAAATCGACGCGCAAGAGGCCCGCGTCGTGTTCAGCAAAGGCCGGGTCATGCGCGCCCGACAACTGGTCAAGGACAAGGCGCAAAGCGTCAGTCAACTGGAAGAATTCGAGTTTGATTACGTCAATGCGCAAGCGCTGCTGCAGCAGGCGCGGCTGGATCAGGAAACCGCCCGCGCCGAACTTGCCCGCGCCCGCACCGCGCTGGAGCAAACCATCATCCGATCGCCGGTGGACGGATATGTGCTGGAAACCACGCTGAAGCCTGGAGAATACGCCACAGGCGAGCGCCCGGTGATGCAAATTGTCCAGCTTGATCCGTTGCTGGTCGAGGCGTTTCTGCCGGTTGACATCTATGCGTCAACCCATGTCGGTCAGGCTGTTGCGGTGCTGCCGGATGCCCCGGTGTCAGGGCAGTACACCACCACCATCACCGTGGTGGACCGGGTGTTTGACACCGCGTCGCGCACCTTCGGCGTGCAGGCCGAACTGCCAAACCCCAATGGCCTGCTTCCCGCCGGGCACCGCTGCCTGTTGGAACTCGTCGCAACCAAAGCGGTCACGCCTGCCCCTTCGCCATGAGGGATGGTCCTGCCCTGACCCATCTGCTTGGCCTGCTGCCCAGCCCGCCCCTGCGCGCCGGATCTGTGAAGCTGACCGCCGACAGTGTCTCTGCCGACCGCGTGCTGTGCACCCTGCCCCGCGCCGCCTTCGCGCCCCAATCATCCGCCCGTTTTATCCAGATATCCGAGGCGTTTACCGGAATATCCTGCGCCGCATTGCTGCCCATTCTGTCGCAGTGCGATCTGTTTCATTTCGGCATTGATCCCCAGGACGGCGGCGGCGCACCGGTGCGCAAAGTGTATGCTGAACTGACACAGACCTTTGCCGCCGACCCCGATCTGAACTATCTTGCGATCAAGGTATCGGTTGGCCGCAGCCTGCTGACCCGTTATCTGAACCACCCGGTACCGCACCGCGCCGCCGCCCTTGCCCTGCTGGCATTGATCGGCTTGCCGCCTTCCCTGCGCCCCGCCGCCGAAGCGTTCATGCGTGATCTGGCAGATCAGGCCACCCCGCCGGATGTGCTTGACGTTGTGGAAAACGGATCGACCCGCCGCTCCATCGACATCAATTTCTCGGATCATCCGCTGACGACGCCAAGCCTGATGCTGTTGCACGATTTGCTTGCCGCCCTGCGCCCTTCGGACACCGGACTTGCAGATCTGCTGCGTCCCCCGCTGAGCCATGTGGCCATCGGCACCTCGGCGGCTGGTCAGGCTTTTGTGACCCTCTACGGGTTTCCACGCCCTCCAACCAACCAAAGCCACGCCAATGTCTGACGCAATCCAGTCACGCCCCAGCGATCCGGCACGCGATTTCTGCCAGTGGCCCTATGATCCACCCGGCACTCCCGCCCCCAATGCCCTGCGACAGTCCGCC
>JBIHZO010000152.1:0-7907 GCA_044231405.1 Cypionkella sp.
GGGGTCTGGGGCAGCGCCCCAGTTCCTCGGCACCCACTAACGTCCGGCCGCCCGTGCCTGGCTCACCATCGACACGGTGTATATCACCAAGGCCAGCCATATCATCGGAAACGCAATCATCTTGCCACGCCCGAACTCTTCGCCAAATACAAACACGGCTGTCAGAAAAATCATTGTTGGGGCAATGTATTGCATGATGCCAATCGTCGACAACCGCAGCAACTTTGCTCCGTTTGCGTAAAGCATCAGCGGGATGGCGGTGATCAACCCACAGCACAGCAGCAGCACGGTGTCCCAGCCGACACCCCTCATGAAATGGCCCGCACCAGTGGCTTGCGCCCAGATCACATAGCCAATCGCAAAGGGGAGCAAAATCAACACCTCAAGGAAGAACCCTTGGTTCGGCCCAATTGGCAGTGATTTCTTGAGGTAGGCATAGATGCCCCAGGTCACCGTCAGGCCCAGCGCCACCAAGGGTAGTTTTCCAGCCTCAAAGGTCAGGATCACCACCGCCAGCGCCGCCAGTGCAATCGCGCCTTTTTGGGCGCGACTCAGCCGCTCACCCAGCAGCACAGCCCCTAGAAACACCGAAAACAGCGGGTTGATGTAATAGCCCAAGGCCGCGTCCAGCGCATGGCCGGCCGCTATTGCCCAGACATAGATCGCCCAGTTCACGGTGATCAGCGCCGCCGTTGCCACTGCCATCACCAGCATGCGAGGATTGCGCAACGCCGCCTTCAGGTCCTGCGTCCGCCCCAACCAGATCAGCACCGCCCCGGCAATCGGAATCGACCAGATCACCCGGTGCGCGATCACCTCGGCGGGCGACATATGCGCCAAGGCCTTCATGAAGATTGGCAGAAACCCCCACAGCAGATAGGCCGACAGCGCAAAGCCGAAGCCGCGCAACGAGTCTTCATTCTTGGGGGGGGCATTGCTCATCCCGCCTGATAGCTCCCTGCGCCGGGCGCGGCCATGGCAAACTTGTACCCGTCACATTCGCCGCGCGAGATAGGCCCGCGTGAAAGCCGCATATCCCTGCGCCGTCACTCGCAATCTGGTCTGCATCACCGCATGCAGCGCGGGCAAATGGTGAAACGGCACTGCGGGGTAAACGTGATGCTCGACATGATAAGGCATATTCCACGCCAGAAACCGCACCAGTGCGCTGGTGAAGGTGGTGCGGGTGTTTTCAAACATGTTCGCCACGCGCGGACAGTCGCCATGTTCGGTCAACAGATAAAGCCGCAAAACCGGCTGGCCCAAAACCACAGGCAACAGCCAGACCCAGAACAGCAGCGGGTCAATTGTCAGGCTGGCAGCCACCAGCCCGTACCCAACTCCCATCCAGCGCGCCTCGGCCCGGATGCGGGGCAGGGCGGCGGCCGGCAGATAGTCCGCGCCACCTTGCCCTGCGATCAATGCCCGCAGAAGCCGAATCTCGGATATCCAATAGGGCAGGCCCGACACTTGCCACAGCCATGCCCGCGCGCTTTCGGGTTTGCCGCCCTCCAGTTCCGGGTCGCGGCCCCCGATATTGGTCCAGCGGTGATGCGCCAGATGGAAATAGCGAAACCATTCGAACGGCAGCAGCAATAAGAAACCGCAGACGCGGCCGACCCATTCGTTCAGCGCCAAGGAGGCAAAAGGTGTCTTGTGCGTGGCCTCATGTTCCAGCGTGAACAGGAAAACGATCAACACGCCCTGCACCGGCAGCAAGGCCCACCACCCCGGCACGCCAAAAGCGATCAGCGCGCCCACCACAACAATCGCGCCCGAATGCGCGGCCAGATGGCGCAAGCCCGCTTGATCGGATTTTGCGGTCAGATCGGCGCGCAGCCCTGCGGGAAGGGTCGCGACGAAGGATTTATGGTCCATCGTTCCCCCTTGGCAGATCAAATCCCGGCTGCGCCAACTCAAATCCCGCAAACCGGAACCCCGGCGACACGGTGCAAGACACCAGCGTCCAACCGCCCAAGGATCGCGCCGCCTGCCAATGCCCGGCAGGCACCTCAATTTGTACGGTCTCGCCGCCCAAGACATCCGGCCCCATCCGGTGATCTGAAGCCCGTTCCAGCCCCATCGACAACTCCAACGCCGCCCCAGCATGCCAAAGCCAGATTTCATCGGCATCCACCCGGTGCCAATGGCTGCGCTGCCCCGCTTGCAGCAGAAACAGGATGGCCGTGCCAGAGGCGCGCCCCTCGATCATCGGCCCCGCCCATGTCTGGCGATACCAACCGCCCTCGGGATGCGGCGCAAGGTTCAGTTTGGCAATGATCTGGTCGCTTTCGGTCATGGTGTCCCTCATCGTGTCGTGCCAGTTTGACCGAAAGCGTTGGGGGATTCCATGCCGCAAAGCGTGCTGATTGTTGGGGCGGGGATCGTTGGGGCCAGTCTGGCCTTTCAGCTTGGCCGCCAAGGGGCCAAAGTGACCGTCTTGGAGGCGGGACAACCCGCCAACGCCGCCTCGGGTCGCAGCTTTGGCTGGATCAACGCCAGCTTCTACGCCAGTCCCGCCCACCACCGCCTGCGCGCCGAAGGCATCGCCGCCCACCATCGCCTGCACGCCCTGCTGCCCGATGCACCCTATCGCTGGCAAGGTGCGCTGTGGTTCGAAGATGACGCCGCGATCGCGCAGATGCAGGCCGACCTGACGGCGCTTGGCTATCCAGCACACCTGCGGAGCGCAGCTCAGATTGTCCTGCAAGAGCCAAGCCTTGCCCAAATCCCCGCCCGCGCCCTGCACTTTCCCAGCGAAGGCGCGGTCAATGCGGCGCAACTGACCCAGGCCCTGCTGGCCGCTTCTGGCGCGCGGGTCTGCGCCGGTCTTGCGGCGAAAAACCTGATCAACAAGGCCGGTCAGATCACGGGAGCCCGGACCGCAATCGGCCCATTTCTGGCCGACCACACCATTCTTGCCGCGGGAACCTTGACGCCCGGCCTGCTGTCACCGCTGGGACTGCACCTGCCGATGCTGATGCGTCCTGGCCAAATTCTGCACACCAAACCCGTGCCATTCCGCCTTGGCCACATCCTTGTGACGCCCGATCACGAAATCCGCCAAGATCCGACGGGCCGCCTGCTGGCCCCGGCCACCGCCAACCATCAGGCCGACACGACCGAAAACATCCTAGACCCGGCTGCGGCCGTTGAAGCCACCTTGCAGCGCCTGCGCCATCTGTTTGGTCACGCGGAAATCGCACTGGAGGCGGCCATGATCGGCCACCGTCCCGTACCCTTCGATGGTCTGCCGGTGGTGGGGCAGGCGATGCCCGGCCTCAGCCTTGCCGTGATGCACTCTGGCGTCACCTTGGCTGCCGTGGTGGCCGAGGCTTTGACGGCCGAGGTGTTGGGGCAGGGCGACCAACCGCTGCTGTCCGATTTCCGGCCTGCACGCTTTCGCTGACAATACAAAGCCCATGAAAAACCCGCGCAAAGCCAATGCCTTGCGCGGGTTCATTGTGTCAATCAGGCCTTAGCCGCGCAGGATGCCACGGCCCGCGTATTCCGCCGTCTCGCCCAGCATTTCCTCAATCCGGATCAACTGATTGTACTTGGCCAAACGATCAGAGCGTGACAGCGAGCCGGTCTTGATCTGTCCGCAGTTCGTCGCCACCGCCAGATCGGCAATCGTGTAATCTTCCGTCTCACCCGAACGGTGGGACATCACGTTGGTGTAGCCAGCGCGGTGCGCCATTTCCACGGCCTGCAACGTCTCGGTCAGGGTGCCGATCTGGTTGACCTTCACCAGCATCGAGTTGGCGCAACCGGCCTTGATGCCTTCGGCCAGACGGCGCGGGTTGGTCACGAACAGATCGTCACCGACCAACTGGATTTTGTCGCCCAAGGTGTCGGTCAACAGCTTCCAGCCCGCCCAGTCATCTTCCGAACAGCCGTCTTCGATGGAAATGATCGGGTAGTCCTTGGCCAGACCCGCAAGGAAGTCGACGTTTTCTTCGATGGACAGCGATTTGCCCTCGCCCTTCATCTCATACTTGCCATGCTTGAAATACTCGGTGGCGGCGCAATCGAGTGCCAGATAGATATCCTCACCCGGACGATACCCAGCCTTTTCGATGGATTTCAGAATGAAATCGAGCGCATCCCGGGCAGAGCTCAGGTTCGGTGCAAAGCCGCCTTCGTCACCAATACCGGTGTTATGGCCAGCGTTTTGCAGCTCTTTCTTCAGGGTGTGGAACACTTCCGACCCCATGCGGATGGCTTCGCGGATGTTCGCGGCCCCCACCGGCATGATCATGAATTCTTGAATATCAATCGGATTGTCAGCATGTTCGCCGCCGTTGATGATGTTCATCATCGGCACCGGCAGCACACGGGCAGATGTGCCGCCGACATAGCGATACAAAGGCTGACCTGAATATTCCGCCGCAGCCTTCGCCACGGCCAAAGACACGCCCAGAATGGCGTTGGCACCCAGACGCGATTTGTTCGGCGTGCCGTCCAGTTCGATCATGGTGCGGTCGATGCCGACCTGTTCGGTGGCGTCAAAGCCAACGATTTCTTCGGCAATCTCGCCGTTGACGGCGGCCACAGCCTCCAACACGCCCTTGCCTTTGTAGCGCTTGGCGTCGCCGTCGCGACGCTCGTTTGCCTCATGCGCGCCGGTCGATGCGCCCGAGGGCACCGCCGCGCGGCCCATGGCTCCGCTTTCAAGGGTGACGTCGACTTCAACGGTCGGGTTGCCCCGGCTGTCCAATATTTCGCGGGCGTGAATGTCGATGATCGTGCTCATGTCACGGGCCTCCAGATGGCTAGGGGTGCTCTCCCGCGCCTCTTAGCGCAGGGTGGGTTACAAGGAAAGCGCGCGTTTGCGGCTACGCTCGCGGGCAAAGGAATAAAGCCCCGAGGCCACGATAAGCGTCGATCCTGTCAGAGTGATGACATCGGGCCATTCGGCGAAAACAAAAGCCCCGATCCCCACCGCAAACACCAGCCGGACATAGCGGAACGGGGCCACCACCGACACCTCACCGGTGCGCGTGGCGCCGATGATCGCCCAGTAGCCCGCCGTGCCAAAGATCAACGCGCCCAACAAAACCCAAGCCTCCCAGACATTTGGCACCGCCACATCGCCCGATCCGGCCATCATCAGCGCACCCAGCAGGGCCACCGCGATCAACCCCCAAGCCGAAACCTGCGCCGTGCTGGCATCGGCAGGGATCCTGCGCGCCATCAGATCGCGCAAGGTCAGACCAGCCACGGTGAGCAGCACCCACAACGCCTCGGGCCGGAACCCATCCAAACCGGGGCGGATCACCAGCAGCACGCCCGCAAACCCAACTGCAATCGCCGTCCAACGCCGCCAACCGACCTGTTCTTGCATGAACAACGCCGCCGCCATGGTGACGGCCAAGGGCATCGCCTGCAAAACCGCCGAAACCGTGGACAAAGGCACCGTCGCCAGCGCAGTGATATAGGCATAGGTGCCGATCATCTCGCCCAAGCCCCGTGCCAGAACCGCAGGGTGCAGGGCGGCGCGGGTGAACACCGCATGTCCCTGCCGCCATGCCATCAGAACGAACACCGGCAGGCCAAAAGCCCCCGACACAAACACAATCTGGCCCACCGGCAGGCCCACGGCGGCCCATTTGAGGAACATATCCTCCAGCCCGAACAGGGCCATCGCCAGCACCATCATGCCGATGCCGCGCAGGTTGTCAGATGCCATGTCAGCCCTTCTTGGCGGGCACGCCCAGCAGTTCAAGCCGGTGCCCGATCAGCCGATACCCCAGCCGGGCGGCAATGCGTTCCTGCAGGTCTTCAATCTCGGGGTCCACGAATTCAATGACTTGCCCGGTGTTAACGTCGATCAGATGGTCATGGTGATCGCGTTCGGCATCCTCATAGCGCGCGCGGCCATCTCCGAATTCGTGCTTTTCCAGCAATCCTGCCTCTTCAAACAGCTTCACCGTGCGATAAACGGTGGCCAAAGAAATCCGGGGATCCACAGCGGCTGCGCGTGCATACAACTCTTCAACATCCGGATGATCATCGGCGGCCCCCAGAACCTGGGCCACCACGCGACGTTGATCGGTCATGCGCAGCCCTTTGGCCACACCCCGTTTGATAAGATCCGTCATCGCCCCACCCCGCGCCGTCCTGCCATAGCGTTTAGGGCAAGCCGCCGGTCCGTGCCAGTGGTTTTGCCGCAACACCTTTTGGCTGCACCGGCACGAAGGTCCGCCAAGGTCGTTGGGTCCTCTCACTTTAGAGATGGGTACTTTCACTTTAGTTGGTGTGCCGTAACGTCACGGGCCATTGCCGAGAAGAATCAATGGGGCGCAATTTTAAGCTGTATTGCGTGAATATGCTCTTGCAGAGGGCGATTCTGCCCTTGGGATGAAAACTGAGCCGATCAGCCCAAGCCTGCCGTCAGGCACTCTTTTATGGCCTCTTTCGCGCTGCACATGAACTTGCCCACAGATTCTTCCACAGCATTGTCATCACAGACCCGTGACGCCACTTGTAGGCTTGGATTTTGGGTCAAGCACAAAATGTGGTGGGTAAGTGGAAAAAAAGCGTTGAAGGCATCCTCAATTTGCGACACTTTAGTGAAGCACCCAAAGGCGTCAAAGTTACTGCGACGGCAGGGGCAGCAGACAAATGCAGGACGTGAGCGCCGCGCTTGTGGCAGCCTTGGCCGGGCCCATTCAGGGTGAGTGGTCGATCATGTTTTGTCTGCGTGCAGGGATTGGTTGGGACATTGGACGGGGCTGCTCAGAACCCCGCCGGCAGAAATAGGACGGGGCATATGAAGATCGAGCGTAAGTTTACCACCGAGGCAACCGGTGCTTATGGCGCGTTGGCGTTTTCAACCACGGTATCGGAAATCCGCAACCCTGATGGCACAGTGGTGTTCCGCAACGAGGCGGTAGAGGTGCCGAAGGGCTGGAGTCAGGTGGCCTCGGACGTTTTGGCGCAAAAATACTTCCGCAAGGCCGGGATTCCCGCCCGTCTGCGCAAGGTCAAAGAACGTGATGTGCCGAAGTTCCTCTGGCGCTCGATCCCGGATGAAGACGCTTTGGCGCAACTGCCCGCCGAGGCCCGCATGGTGGGTGAAACCTCGGCCAAGCAGGTGTTTGATCGTCTGGCCGGAGCTTGGGCCTATTGGGGCTGGAAGGGCGGCTACTTCAGCACAGAATCCGACGCACGTGCTTATTATGACGAGATGCGCTTCATGCTGGCCCGCCAGATGGCTGCACCGAACAGCCCACAATGGTTCAACACCGGCCTGCACTGGGCCTATGGAATCGACGGCCCGTCGCAGGGGCATTACTACGTTGACCACAAGACCGGCGAGTTGACCAAGTCTACCTCTGCCTATGAACACCCGCAGCCGCATGCCTGTTTCATCCAGTCGGTCAAGGATGATCTGGTGGGCGATGGCGGCATCATGGATCTTTGGGTGCGTGAGGCGCGGCTGTTCAAATACGGCTCGGGCACCGGCACCAACTTTTCGTCCTTGCGCGGCGAGGGCGAAAAGCTGTCGGGCGGCGGCAAATCATCGGGCCTTATGGGGTTTCTGAAGATCGGTGACCGTGCTGCGGGCGCGATCAAGTCGGGCGGCACTACGCGGCGCGCGGCCAAGATGGTGATCTGCGATATGGATCACCCGGACGTCGAGGCCTTTGTGAACTGGAAAGTGATCGAAGAGCAAAAGGTGGCCTCTCTGGTCGCGGGTTCCAAAGCCCATGAATTGCGCCTCAACGAGATTTTCACCGCCATCCGCACCTGGGACGGGTCCGAGGAATCCTCAGTTGATCCAGCCAAGAACCCGGCCCTGAAGGCGGCGATCAAATCGGCCAAAAAGGCGATGATCCCCGACACCTACACCAACCGCATTCTGCAATACGCCAAGCAGGGCTTCACCAGCATCGAATTCC
>JBIHZO010000153.1:0-7751 GCA_044231405.1 Cypionkella sp.
GAGGTGGTGGTGGTGCTCGTCATTGGCCCCAACGAACAGCACCACCACCACCTCATCAAACGAGGTGACAAAGGCGAACAGCGCGCCGGAAATCATGCCGGGCGTGATCAACGGCATGATCACCTTGAAAAACGTGGTCGACGGCGATGCGCCCAGGCTGGCAGAGGCCCGCGTCAGCGAGTGGTCAAAGCCAGACAGGGTGGCAGTGACGGTGATGATCACGAAAGGGATGCCCAAAGTGGCATGCGCCATGATCACGCCCAAATACGGAATGCCCCATTTGTTCACCTCGATCGATGAATAGAAGAAAAACAGGCCCAGCGTGATGATGATCACCGGCACGATCATCGGTGAAATCAGAATTGCCATGATCGCCCGGCGGTACGGCATTTCCGGGCGCGACAGGCCAAGCGCGGCCAGGGTTCCCAGAAACGTGGCCAGAATGGTCGCAAAGAAACCGATGATGACCGAGTTCTTGGCGGCATTGACCCAAGCCGCCTCTCGCCAGACAGTCCCCCACCAGGCACTGTCACGCGGCACATCGGTTGGCACGTTCGGATGCGTCAGCAGCAAATCATACCAGCGCAACGAATAGCCGGTGGGATCAAACGACAGCATCTTTTCGGTAAAGGTGAAGTATGGCTCCACGTTGAACGACAACGGGATCACGATGATGATGGGTGCGATCAAGAACAGGAAAATCAGCGCGCAGATCACCCGGAACGTATAGTACCAGACGCGTTCCAGCGGAGAGGCGTAAATCGGAAGTGCCATGGTGTGCCCCTTATCCCAGCTTCAGCTTGTCGATGCCCACCAGCTTGTCATACAGCCAGTACAGCAGCAAAATCGCGGCCAACAGAATGGTGGCCAAAGCCGCCGCCAGTGACCAGTTGTTCGATTTGTTCACATGGAAGGCGATCAGGTTGGAAATCAGCTGACCGGAGGCCCCACCCACCAGCGCGGGCGTGATGTAATAGCCGACCGAAAGAATGAACACCAGCAAGCCACCCGCACCGATGCCCGGAATGGTCTGCGGCAGGTAGACCCGGCGGAACGCGGTCCAGGACGTGGCCCCCAGACTGCGCGCGGCACGGACATAGCTGGGCGGAATCGGTCGCATGACTGAATAAAGCGGCAGGATCATGAAAGGCAGCAGGATATGCGTCATCGCAATCACGGTGCCCAACAGATTGTTGATCATCTCAAGCCGTGCATTGTCAGCAACAATGCCGAACCAGACCAGAATGTTGTTCACAACACCCTGACTTTGCAGCAGCACCATCCAAGCCGTCGTACGCACCAGAAGCGAGGTCCAGAACGGCAGCAGCACCAGGATCATCAGCAGGTTGGAGTAGCGCATCGGCAGCACCGACAGCAGATGCGCAATCGGAAAGCCAAGGATCAGGCAGATCACCGTGATCACCGCCGACATTGCAAAAGTGCGCAAGAACAGATTCACATAAACCCGTTCGTTCTCTGGCACTTGCACGATGGAGCCTTCCGCGTCGCGCTCCAGATCCACGGCCGCCAGATAAAAATCAGTCGTGTAGGCCTGCGACACCTGACGCATCACCCCCCACAGCGCGGGGTCGCCCCATTTCGGGTCCATGGCCAGAATGGCCTCTTTGTACGGCGGTTCCAGCGCCTTGGCCTTGCGCCCGGCTGCCGTGAACAAGGATCGCGTGCCCGGCATCTCGTAGTTCACCCGCTCACCTGCGATGGCCACGGTCTTGGCGGCGGCGGCGGTTTTCAGGTCTTCGGCAAGGGCGGCAAAAGCCGCCTCATCGGGTTCGGCACCCACCGGATTGGCGGCAAACCACGCGCCGACCATGGGCATATTGGCGGAGAATTTCGGGTTATAGGCAGATTGGTGCAGCACCTGCGCAATCGGCCACAGAAAAGTTATGACGATGAAGGCCAAAAGCGGCAACACCAACAGGAAAGCCCGCCGCTTTGCCTGGGCCTGCGCCCGCGCCAAAGCCTCTTTCAGCGGACGCCCGTCCGCAGTCGTCAGCATCAAAGTGCCCGACTCAGCAAGGTTGGCCATCATCCATCCTTCAACGATTTGGAGAAAAAGGGCGCAGGGTTTCCCCCGCGCCCGATGTCAGATCAGTTCGCGGCAAGCCATGCGTTGAAGCGATCGTTCAGCTCTGCGTCATGGTCGACCCAGAACTCATAGGACGAGGCCAAAGCATTGGTCATGTTGGCCGGGTTGGTCGGCATGTGTGGCGCCATTTCGGTCTTGCCGTCATTGAACAGGCCCACCAAAGCGGACGAGGACAAACGGGCAGGACCATAGGCAATCCACTTGGCCTGATCGGCCAGCGCCTGGGTCGAGGTCGCGAATTTCACGAATTCAATCGCCTCTTCCTTGTTCGGAGCACCTTTCGGCACGACGAACAGATCGTATTCGTAGACCTGACCATCCCAGACGGTTTTGAACGGCTTGCCATCAGCGACTTCGGCCGAGAACATCCGGCCGTTGTAGGCCGTTGCCATCACGACTTCACCGTCAGCCAGCAGCTGCGGCGGTTGTGCGCCAGCTTCCCACCAGACGATATCGCCCTTGATGGTGTCCAGCTTGGCAAAGGCGCGGTCCACACCTTCCGGCGTCGCCAGCGTTGCATAAACCTCGGCTGCCGGAACGCCATCCGCCATCAAAGCCATTTCGAGGTTGGCTTTCGCACGCTTGCCCAAGGCGCGCTTGCCCGGGAATTTGGTGGTGTCAAACAGGTCAGCAATCGTGGTCGGACCTTCGGGGAACTTGGTGGTGTCATAGGCGAAAATCGTCGAAAACACGATCGTAGCCACGGCACAGTCGGTCACAGCGCCCGGCAGGAAGTCTTCAGAGGCAGGCTTGCCGTCTGCGCCAGCGGGCAGAACATCCACGCCAATGGTTTCCAGCATGCCTTCGTCGCACAGACGGATGGCGTCGGCGTATTCGACGTCAGCCACGTCAACGGTGACGTTGCCAGCTTCGACCATAGTCTTGACCTGCGGCGCCGGGTTGTCGCTGTCCACCGAGATCACGGCTTTGCCGGTCGCTGCGGTATAGGGCTTGTGGTAGGCTTCGACTTGGCTGGTGGTGTAGGCACCGCCCCATGACATGACCGTGACGTCGGCCTGTGCGGCAAACGAAACGGCGGTCAGGGCGGTCGACAGAATCAGCAGTTTCTTCATTCGGTAGCTCCCAGTTTGAACAGTTGAAGTTTGTTGGCCACTTGCGCAGCATCTTTTTAGGCTTGGCAGACAGTCACATCGGATCAAGCGCACGGGCATCTTGCGGATGCCAGCCGACCTTGATCTGCTGTCCGGGCTCCAGCCGGGTTTGCCCCAGCGTGTTGCGCATCTTCATGACGAAATCATCAGATCCGGCCACGCGCAAGCGCACCCGCAAGATATCGCCCATGTAGATCACTTCCAGCACGTTCGCGCCAATCATGTGCGCGCCGGCTGGCATCATTTCGGGCTTGAATTCCACCCGTTCGGGGCGGATCGACACAAGGGTTTTCTGGCCCTTCTGCGTCACGTTCACCGGGGTTGCATCAATCAACTCACCCGTCGCCAGCCGCACCAGCGCCTTGCCTTCGGACAGCTCTTCGATGGTGCCCAGCAGCTTGTTGTTCTCACCGATGAACTGCGCCACGAAGGAATTGTCCGGGCGCTCATACAGGTCGGCGGGCGGGGCAAGCTGCTGGATGCGGCCATCGTTGAACACCGCGACGCGATCCGACATCGTCAGGGCTTCGCCCTGATCATGGGTCACATAGACCACAGTGATGCCCAAGCTATCATGCAAGTGCTTGATTTCAAACTGCATATGCTCGCGCAGCTGTTTGTCCAGCGCGCCCAGAGGCTCGTCCATCAGCACCAGAGACGGATCGAACACCAAGGCCCGCGCCAGCGCGATGCGCTGCTGTTGCCCGCCCGAAAGCTGGCTGGGGCGGCGGTTGATAAAGCTGTACATCTGCACCATGTCCAGCGCGCGCTTGACCTTGGCCTCACGGTCCGATTTGCCCATGCCGCGCACTTCCAGCGGGAAGGACAGGTTTTCCCCCACCGTCATGTGCGGAAACAGCGCGTAGTTCTGGAACACCATGCCAATGCCGCGTTTGTGTGGCGGCACCTGGTTGATCGGACGACCGTCCAGCTTGATTTCGCCATGCGTCGCGGTTTCAAATCCGGCCAGCATCATCAGACAGGTGGTCTTGCCAGACCCTGATGGCCCCAACATGGTCAGGAATTCACCCTTGCCAATGTTCAGGTTCAGGTCCTTGACGACCAGCGTCACGCCGTCATAGCTTTTTTGCACATGTTCAAATGCGACGAAAGCGTCGTTCGCGCTGGATGAAGCCACGCCAATCTCCCCATGTAGTCCGGCAGTTTTCCTGCACTTGTCATCTGCGACATAAGCCAAGGACCAAGCCTAATGCAATTGGCTTGTCACTTATATTGGTCTTGCACGGGCAATGCGGGCAGATCGGGCATATTGCGCCGCATTTGCCGCACAGAACGGCATCCATGGAATTGTACCGCAGGCCCACCCCCTGTGTCCATCGCGGCGACATCACCGGTGCGCAGCCTGTTAGCGCTAAGTGATTCCCTCGCAAACCCTGCGGTGCGCGCGCGCCTGCAGCGCCAAAACCACCGCTGGCCGTGACAGCAACGGCAGGACAGGCGGGCCATAGCGGGCGGCAAGACTGCCGCTGTCACCGGGTGACTGCGCCAGAATGACCGCAGCCAGCGCCACAAGATCCGCCGGACGCAATCCCGCAAGCGCCATTGGCCCGGGATAGAAGCTTTCCACCCAGGCACCTTCGGCCCGAATCAAAGCATGGCTTGGCAGCAGCAAATGGTGATAGCGCACCGCCTGCATCCGCCGCGCAACCCGGGCGCCCTGTCCCAATTCCGCCAGATGCCGCGCCCGGATCAGCCCCGCCACGCCCGGCACGCAGACCCCATGTTGCGGCGACAGGATCAAGGGGCGGTCATTGCCAATCGCCCCCATGGCAACGCGAACCGGGCGAAGCTGGGGCGCGTCGCCCAAAGTCCCCGCATCCAGCGCGCGGACCCCGTGCCACAGCACCCGAGCCACACCCTGCGCCGTGCAGACCCGGTCACCGGCCCGGATCCTTTCCACCGGACGCGGGCCGTCCGGGGTGGCAATCCGCGTGCCCTGCGCAAAACAAGGCACGCCCATCGCCGACAACATGCCGTCAGACAGGACAGAAGCAGGGCCAAGCCCCTGCAGGACAACGCTTTCACCCTGCGGAAAGGTCAGAACCGCATTGCCGTTGCCATCGTCACTGACCTGCACATCCCAAGCCCGCACCGCAGACCCATCGGCGTTGATCAGATCAGACACGTCCAACTGATCGGCGGTCTGCCCGTCGGTCAGGGCAAGATCAAAATCGCTGACAACATCGCCACCGCCCGCCTGAAGAAACTGAAAGCGGTCATTGCCCGCGCCACCGCCCAGTGTGTCCTTGCCCGCGCCACCCTGCAGCGTGTCGTTGCCCGCCCCGCCGTAGGCCAGATCATCGCCGCCGTCGCCGCGCAGCCAGTCATCGCCACCCTCACCGGCCAGAGCATCGGCGCCATCGCCGCCGTCCAGGGTGTCATCGCCATCACCGGACCAGACGCTGTCATCCCCCGCACCCGCGTCGATCAAATTGGCCCCGGCCTGTTGTGCATGGGCCACGTCGTCAATCAGGTCGTTGCCGGCACCGCCAAAAACCGTGTCATCCCCGACGCCGAACCAGAGCGTGTCCGCACCGGCCCCGCCCTTGAGCAGGTCCGCGCCATCGCCACTGGTCAGACAGCTGGCACTGCCCGACTGGCTGGCGTCCAACGTATCGGCAAAGGCGGTGCCGCTGACCACCTCTATCCCGGCAAAGCTGCCTGCCCCGGCGGTGCCCACAAAATCATAGGTCCCCGCCTCGGCCCCGGTGAAGGTGACAACAACACCTTGACCGCTGATATGGTTGGCAAAATTGACCGTATCGAAATCGCTGCCGGTTTCGCCACCATATATCACGTCCAGTTGGTGATCATCGGTGATGGAAAAAGCATCCGCCCCGCCGCCGCCATACAGCGTATCGGACCCGTCGGCGCCACTCAGGCTGTCATTGCCATCGCCGCCATGAACGACGTCATCGCCACCGCCCGCGATGACCGAGTCCTGCCCCGCCCCGGCATCGATGGTGTCGTTGCCCGCTTCACCGCCCCAGACGCCGAAACTGTCATTGCCCGCACCCAACGAGATGGAATCATGGCCGGTGCCGCCATAAGCCGTGTCATTGCCTTCGCCTGCGACCACGCTGTCATTGCCCGCATCCCCGTGGATCAGGTCATGGCCATAATCGCTGTGAATGGTGTCGTCGCCGTCGCCCCCCGAAAGGCTGTCATTGAAATCCGGGCCGAAGGTGACGGTCTGGTTGACCGCACCGTAAATGATCTCAAGCGGCGCGGTGCTGCCGCTTTGGGCAACAAACCAGTTGTGCGTGCTGCCCGTCTGCGCGCCAAAACTGCTGCCCGGCGGCACCGTGCCTTTGAATTGTGGCTGGCCCGCAGTGTCGATCCAATAGACATCCAGCGCAAAGGGGGCCGCGTTTGCGATGGCCAGCGTGGTGTCGATTGGCCCGACCGAGGCATCCATCAACGCGTCATAGGCGTCGCGGTCACCAAAGATCAGATCATTGCCAGTCCCGCCCTGCACCTGATCCGACCCGGATCCGCCGCCCAACGTGTCATGCTCGGTGCCGCCATCCAGCGTGTCACGCCCCGCACCGCCATACGCGCGGTCAGCGCCGGCATCGCCAAACACCGAATCATGGCCCGACGCGCCCGTGACCGCGTCATTGCCCGCACCGCCATAAACGGTATCCTGCCCTGCCCCGCCGTAGCCAAGGTCGGCCCCGCCCCCCAGATAAACAAGGTCCTGGTCAGCCCCGCCCCAGGCCCAATCCTCTTCGGCATCGCCGCCATAGATGGTGTCGTTGCCACTGCCGCCGTAAAAATCCTCATAGATGTCGTTGCCGCCAAACAGCCTGTCATCGCCCGCATCGCCATAAAGCTGGTCGTAACCCATGCCGCCATAAAGGCTGTCATTGCCTGCGCCGCCAAAAACGGTGTCCTGCCCATCGCCTGCTTTGACGGTGTCATTGCCAGTGTTGGCGACGATCTGGTCATTTCCCGAAAACCCGGTGAGGCTGTCATTGCCGGACCCGCCGATCAGATTGGCCATGGCTGCGGCCCATCCAACAGGGCGCGGGCAGCACCTTTGCATGATGCAGACCCGCAGGGAATGTGATCGCGTGGACTCATGACAAACCCTGCAGCACCGCGCGCCATGCAACGGGTGCACCAAGATTAAAGCACAGGCGCTAATTCAGGGTTAAAACGCCCATTTGGATCAACATGTGCGCAAAGGCCACAGCAAAGGCGAAAACCTGCCGCAATCGGCACCGGTCAACGCAGCCATTTCAAAGATACCCCAAGCTGGATTGGTGCGGATAAAACGCTTGGCCGGGCATTCGTTCCCGCCCGCCTACCGCTATCACAAGTGGGGGCCAATTGGGGGGCCACAGAAGGCCCAAAAACTTAACCGCTTGTTTTTGTTGGCAAACCTAAGCTGGATTGGTGCGGATAAAAGGACTCGAACCTTCACTCCGATTAAAGAACAGCGACCTCAACGCTGCGCGTCTACCAATTCCGCCATATCCGCACTGAATCCGGCTTAGGTAACGGGT
>JBIHZO010000154.1:0-7720 GCA_044231405.1 Cypionkella sp.
ATCCACCACATGACCTTGGCGCAAAAGGAAGATGCGGACGCGGTAATTGCCTTCGGTCAGGTTGGCGGGCAGCATGACGTCGGTGCGGAACAGGGTTTGCTCAACCAGCTGCACGCGGCCTTCGTCGACCCGGTAGCGATCTTCGCTCTGGCGGATGCGCAAGAGGGCGTCGACGAAGTCGGGGGCGTTTTCGGCCTCGGCTGCGATGCCCACGGCGCGGATGGCGTGGGGGATGGTGATGCGGTGGCGCAGATCATCGGTGCTGGACAAGATCTCGGTCAGCGGGCCGGTGCTGGTGACGGCGTAAAAGCTGGGGGCGGCGTCGATGTTGACCGAAGCCGCGTTCAGCCAGATCCCCGCCAGCCGTTCCTTGCGCCGGATCACCAGCGGCAGGGCAGGACCTTGCACGGTGATGATCATCTCCAGCCGCGACGTCGTGGGCGCGGGTTCATCGCGTTTGACCGCACCGTAGATCAGGATTTCCGAACCGTCAAAGTTGGCGGTGATCGACACCCGGTTCTGGCTGAGCCCGGCCACGATCTTCTCGGGCATCTGAGCGGCGACAGGGGCCGCCAACAGCAGCAACGCACACGCCAGCCGGATCATGGCATCATCCCCGGCATCACCGAAAAGATCTCGGAGGGTTGCAACAGAAGGTCCAGCGCGATCTTGAAGCTGACCGCCAGCACCATCAGCGCCAGCAGGATCCGCAGCTGTTCCGCCTTCAGCCGCACCCCGACGGTGGTGCCGATCTGCGCCCCGATCACCCCGCCGATGATCAGCAGAAATGCCAGCAGCATATCAACCGTCTGGCTGTTGATGGCGTGCATGATGGTGGTGAAGCCAGTCACAAAGATGATCTGGAACAGCGAGGTGCCAATCACCACTTTGGTCGGCATGCCCAGCAGGTAGATCATGGCGGGCACAAGGATAAAGCCGCCGCCCACCCCCATGATCGCCGCCAGCAAGCCAACAATCGCCCCCACCAGCAGCGGCGGCAGCACCGAGATGTAAAGCCCCGACGCGCGGAACTTCATCTTCAACGGCAGCCCATGCACCCATGTGTGGATATGTGACCGCCGCACCGGAGCCGCCCCGCCCGCGCGCCGCGCCCGCAGCAGCGCCCGCGCGCTTTCGACAAACATCAGGCCGCCGATCAGGCCCAGAAACACCACGTAAGACAGCTGCACGAACAGGTCAATTTGCCCCAGCGCCGTCATCCAGGCAAACACCTGCACACCGATCCAGGACCCCACCAGACCGCCCGCCAGCAGCACGGTGCCCATGCGGAAATCGACCGCCTTGCGTTTCAGCTGCGCCAACACGCCGGAGATCGACGAGGCCACCACCTGATTGGCCCCCGTCGCCACCGCCACACCCGGAGGCACGCCGATGAACAGCAGCAGTGGCGTAATCAGAAAACCACCGCCCACCCCGAACATCCCCGACAAAAAGCCGACAATCCCGCCCAATCCCAAAAGGATGAAGGCGTTGATCGAAACCTCGGCGATGGGGAGGTAAAGCTGCATGGCCGAAGCCCAGTAAGGAAGGAGATTTCCAAAGGCATGCGCGCCTTTGCGGGTGATGTCAAACCTTGGTCGCGCTTATGCCCGCCCGCGCAGAAAATGCCGCAGCACCTGTTCCAGTTTCGCCGCACCCAAAGGGGCCATGGCCTTGGTATGCTCGTGGCTGATCTGCTCATCCGACAGCCCGGCGGCCATGTTGGTGATGGTGGAAATCGCCGCCACCTTCAGGCCAAGGAAGCGCGCAAGGATCACTTCTGGGACGGTGGACATGCCCACCGCATCGCCGCCCAAAATCTTGATGGCGCGAATCTCGGCAGGGGTTTCAAAGGATGGCCCGGAATACCAGGCATAAACGCCCTCGGGCAGGGCGACGCCAACCGCCTGCGCCGAGGCACGCAAAGCGGCGCGCACATCAGGGTCATGTGCTGTGGTCATCGGCACAAATCGGGCGTCGGTCTTTTCGCCAATCAGCGGGTTCAGCCCCGAGAAGTTGATGTGATCCGACAGCAGCATCAGATCGCCGGGGCGGATATCAGGGCGCAAAGACCCCGCCGCATTGGTGGCGATCAACGCCCCCGCACCCAGCGCCTTCAGCACCGTCAACGGCAGGCGCATGGCCGAGGGATTGCCGTTTTCATAATAATGCTCACGCGCGCCGAACACTGCCACGCGCACGCCCTCAAGGTTCCCGATCGCCAGATTCGGGTTGTGGCCCGACACGCCGACATGCGGGAAACCGGGCAGGTCGTCGTAGGGGATAGACACCCCATCGACAGCGCCCGCCAGATGGCCCAGACCGGATCCCAGAATCAGGCCGACCTGCACCGGGACATCGCCCGCCCGCGCCTGGATCAGCGTGACGAGATCATCAACGTTCTTTGACATAGGCTTCGCCTCCGGCACGCGGTGGGATGGCTTTGCCGACGAGGCCCGCCAGCACAACCACCGTCAGAATATAGGGCAACGCATCCAGCAAGGGCACCGGCACCGACAGGCCCACGGTTTTCTCGATCACATCGGGACGCAGGGCCAGTGCTTGCAGAAACCCGAACAGCAGGGTGGCATAGAGGCAATACCAAGGTCGCCACTTGGCAAAGATCAACGCCGCCAGCGCGATATAGCCGCGCCCTGCCGTCATCTCACGCCCGAACCCGGCTTGCAGGCCCGTGGCCATATAGGCCCCGGCCAAGCCGCACAGAACACCAGTGATCAGCACGGCAGAATAGCGCAACCGCACCACTGACACGCCCGCGGTGTCCACCGAGGCCGGGTTTTCGCCCACCGCCCGCAGCCGCAGTCCGAACCGCGTGCGAAACAGCACCCACCACGAAATCGGCACCAGCAGCAGCGCGACATAGACCAGGATCGTGTGACCCGACAGCACATCAGCATACAGCGGCCCCAGAAACGGCACGCTGCGCAAGCTGTCGGCAAAGGGCAGATGCACCTCGGAAAACCGCGCCGCCCCCGACAGAGGCGCTGTCCGCCCGCCTTGGCCAAACAGGTCCTGCGCGATCAGCACGGTGATGCCAGAGGCCACAAAGTTCAGCGCGACACCCGCAATCAACTGATTGCCCCGGAAGGTGATCGACGCCAGCCCATGCACCAGCGCAAACAGCATCGACCCGGCGATGCCCGCCATCAGCCCGATCCACACCGACCCGGTCAGTGCGGCCACCGCCGCCGAGCTCATCGCGGCCATCAGCATCTTGCCTTCCAGCCCGATGTCAAACACCCCCGCGCGTTCAGAATACAGACCCGCAAGGCAGGCCAGCAGCAAGGGCGTCGCCAGCCGCAGCGTCGTGTCCAGCAGTTGCATCAAGGTTGCGTAATCCATCATGCAGCCCCTTTGCGGCGAAAGAACACGCCCAATATCATCCGCACCATCTGGTCCAGCGCACCGGTAAACAGGATCACCAAGCCCTGCACAACGGTGCGCAGTTCAATCGGGATGGATGTCCACAGCCCCAGTTCCGCCCCGCCCTGATACAGAAACCCGAACAGGATAGCGGCCAGAAACACCCCGACCGGATGGTTGCGCCCCATCAGGGCCACCGCAATCCCGATGAACCCCGCGCCTTCGGCCGAGTTTTGCAGCAGCCGTTCCGACTCGCCCATCACATTGTTGATCGCCATCATTCCCGACAAGGCGCCCGAAATCAGCATCGCCACCATGATGATCTTGAACGGCGAAATCCCGGCATAAGTCGCAGCCTTTTCCGATTTGCCAAAGGCGCGGATCTCATAGCCCAAACGGGTCCGCCACAGCAGCGCCCAGACCACAAAACAGGCGGCAATGGCGACAAAGAAGGTGACGTTCGCGGGCACCTTTTCGTAAACCTGCAGCCCATCCGCTCCCAGTTTCGCCAAGCCATCCGCCCCGGTCTTGGCAAACAGGTTTTGCAGCAGTGGAATGTCATGGAACTGCGGCAGCTTGGTGCCTTCGGGGAATCGGGCCGAGGCCGGGTCCATCTGGCCCGCCGGTTTCAGCACCGATACCAAAAGGTAAATCAGCAAAGCCGCCGCGATATAGTTGAACATGATGGTGGTGATCACGATATGGCTGCCGCGTTTGGCCTGCAACCATGCCGGGATCGCCGCCCAAGCCGCGCCAAACAGCGCCGCCCCCAGCGTCGCGGCCAACAGCGCCAAGGTCCAATGCGGCCAAGGCAGGGCCAGACAGACCAAGGCCACGCCCAGCCCGCCCAACTGCGCCTGCCCCTCACCGCCGATGTTGAACAGCCCGCCATGGAAGGCGACCGTCACCGCAAGCCCGGTGAACATGAAGCTGGTGGCGTAATACAGCGTATAGCCCCAAGCGTAGGGCGAACCCAATGCGCCTTCCACCATCACCAAAAGCGCTTCCAGCGGGCTTTGGCCGATGGACAGCAGCACCAAGGCCGAGACAATCGCCGCAAGCAGAAGGCTGATCAGCGGCACCAGAACCACATCGGCCCATGTTGGCAATTTGGTCATGCGCTTGGCCCCCCATTCATCCCGGCCATCAGCATGCCAAGTTCGCGTTCGTTGGTGGTCTCGGGGTCGCGATAGCCCATCAGCTTCCCGTCAAACATCACGGCAATGCGGTCGGAGAGTGACATGATTTCATCCAGTTCCACCGACACCAGCAAGATCGCCTTGCCCGCATCGCGCATCGCCACAATCTGTTTGTGGATGAACTCGATCGCGCCGATGTCCACGCCGCGCGTCGGTTGACCGATCAGCAGCAGGTCAGGGTTGCTTTCCATTTCCCGCGCCACCACGATCTTTTGCTGATTGCCGCCCGAGAAATTCTTGGCAGCCAGCGCCGGGATCGGTGGACGCACGTCATAGGTGGCCATCTTTTTCTCAGTGTCCGCCCGCAGCGCGTCGTTGTCCATGAACAGTGCATTCTTCTGATATTGCGGCGCATTGTGATAACCAAACGCCACATTCTCCCAGGCCGCGAAATCCATGATCAGACCCAGCGCCTGGCGGTCTTCCGGCACATGCGCGATGCCTGCCTCACGCCGGCTGCGCCCGTTGGCCTGCGACCCGGTCAGCGGCAGCGCCACGCCGTTCAGTACAATCGCACCAGTCGCCCGTGCAATGCCGCCCAAAGCCTCCAGCAGTTCGGACTGCCCGTTGCCAGCCACCCCCGCGATGCCCAAAATCTCACCGGCGCGGATGTCAAAACTGACGCCTTTCAGCCGTGTGACCCCATGTTCATCCTTCACCGTCAGGTCCTTGACCGAAAGCACCACCTCCCCCGGCGTTGCTGGCTTCTTCTCGACCTCCAGCAACACCTTGCGGCCCACCATCAACTCGGCCAGCGATTCTGGCGAAGATTCCGCAGTTTTCACCGTGCCCACCATGGTGCCGCGCCGCATCACGCTGACGTTATCTGTCGCCTCCATGATCTCACGCAGCTTGTGGGTGATCAGGATCACGGTCTTGCCCTGATCTCGCAATCCTTTGAGGATACGGAACAAATGATCGGCCTCTGCCGGGGTCAGAACCCCTGTGGGTTCGTCCAGTATCAGAATCTCGGCCTGCCGGTACAGCGCCTTCAGGATTTCGACCCGCTGCTGATGCCCCACCGACAGGTTTTCGATCAGCGCATCCGGGTCGACGTCCAACTCGTATTCGCGTGCAAGGTCTGACAACACCTTTCGCGCCTTGGACAGTGATGAGTTCAGTAAAGCGCCCTCTTCGGCGCCCAGCACGACGTTTTCCAAAACCGTGAAATTCTGCACCAGTTTGAAATGTTGGAACACCATGCCAATGCCGGCGCGGATGGCGCTCTGGCTGTCGGGAATGGCGGTGGGGATGCCGTTGATCAGAATCTGCCCGGAGTCGGCCTTGTAAAACCCATACAGGATCGACATCAGCGTGGATTTTCCCGCGCCGTTTTCACCAATGATGCCATGAATGGTGCCGCGCGGCACCTGCACATTGATGTCCTTGTTGGCCTGAACCGGGCCGAAGGCCTTGGAAATGCCCTTCAACTCTATCGCAAACTGGGCTTCGCCCATGCGGTCACTCCCCTTTATCTTGCCCGTCCGCTGAAGCGGCTTCGTTTCGGCTTAAAAACGTGCCGCGCCCATGACAGGCGCGGCACAGATCAGACCCGTGGGGTCTTAGAACGATGCTGCCGGGCAGGTTTCGTCCGACATGTAGTCATGCACAACCAGTTCGCCCGATTTGATCTTTTCGGCAGCCGCGTCGACGGTGGCCTTCATTTCCGGGGTTACAAGGGCTGCGTTGTTTTCGTCCATCGCATAGTCCACGCCGCCCGACTTCAGGTCCATGACCGAGAAGCCCGGGGTCAGTGCTTCGCCTTCGATGAAGGCCGCATAAACCGCGTTGTCCACGCGCTTCATCATCGAGGTCAGAACCTTGCCCGGATGCATGCCGTTCTGGTTGCTGTCGACGCCGATCGACAAGATGCCTTCATCGGCAGCCGCCTGCAACACGCCCACGCCCGTACCGCCAGCCGCTGCGTAGATCACGTCAGCGCCTTGCGATTTCTGCGCCTTGGCCAGTTCCGCACCCTTGACCGGGTCATTCCAGGCGGCGGGAGTGGTGCCGGTCATGTTCAGGATCACGGTGGCATCCGGCTTCACAGCCTTGACGCCCTGCGCGTAGCCGCAACCAAAGCGGCGGATCAACGGAATGTCCATGCCGCCGATGAAGCCAACGGTATTGGTTTTGGACGCAAGGCCCGCCATCATGCCGACCAGATACGAGCCCTGATCTTCGGTGAAGACCACCGATTTCACGTTCGGCTGATCCACGACCATGTCGATGATGCCAAACTTGGTTTCCGGGAAGTCCGGAGCCACGGTGGCCAGCACGTCACCAAAGGCAAAGCCGGTCATGATGATCGGGTTTGCGCCGGATTCAGCCAGGCGGCGCAGGGCCTGCTCACGCTGGGCTTCGGACTGCATTTCCAGTTCTTTGTAGGTGCCGCCGGTCTCTTTGGCCCAACGCTCGGCACCATTGAAGGCGGCCTCGTTGAAGGATTTGTCAAATTTGCCGCCAAGGTCGAAGATGATGGCGGGTTCAGCAGCGGCAATACCAGCGGTCAGCGCCAAAGTGGCGGCTGCACCCAGCAGGTGTTTCATCAGGGTCATGGTTTTCTCCCGGTTTCAAATGCGTCTTCCTGCCTGTCCATGGCCCACGCGGGGCCAGTCGCGGCAAGATCGTCGCCAATTTAGGGCGGAGGTTTGGCGGAGGGTCAACAGGAATCTGTTGCCAGCGCAGTGGCGTTTTATCCGGCGATAAAAAATGGACCAAGTGGTCAGTAATTGGTCATCATTTGGTATCTAAATTGGGCGCGCCAACAGCAGCGCGTCCAACCGTCTGCCTTCTGGCGTCTGGTAATATCCGGCGCGCTTGCCCTTTTGTGTAAAGCCTTTACGGGCATAAAGGCTTTGCGCGGGCAGATTTTGGTCTGACACTTCCAGGAACACCGATTCGGCCCCGCGCGCCTGCGACTCGGTCAGGAATCGGTCCACCAATCGCCCGCCCGTGCCGCGTTGGCGGGCCTTCGGGTCCACCGCCAGCGTCAGCAATTCAGCCTCACCCGCCACCACCCGGCCAATCACAAACCCGTCGGGCTCATGCAGCACAAAGCAAAGCGGGCTGTCAAGAAATGACCCGATTTCATGGGCATTCCACGGGCGTGGAGTGGTGAAACAGGCGGCATGGAT
>JBIHZO010000155.1:0-7684 GCA_044231405.1 Cypionkella sp.
ACCCGGTGACCAACGGCCCGGTGATGCCGACCATGGGGGCCTCGATGCAAATGCTGCGCCCGGGCGAGCATACGCGCGCGCACCGCCACACCGGCAGCTATCTTTATCACTGCGCCAAGGGGGCGGGGTATTCCATCATCGACGGCAAGCGCTATGATTGGTCAGAGCGGGATATTTTCTGTTTGCCGTCATGGGCTTGGCATGAACATGTCAATGCTTCGGCCAGCGAAGATGCGGTGCTGTTCTGCCTGTCGGACCTGCCGGTGATGCGGTCACTGGGCCTGTACCGGGAACAGGCCTTTGAGGACAACAACGGCTGTCAGCCGATACTATAAGGATAGACTATGAAACTTGTGACCTATCGCGCCACTGTCGAAGGCGCGGCCCGGCTGGGCGTGATCGTCGGCGATCTGGTGGTGGATGCAGCTCTCCTGGGCGCTGCTTATGGTGAGCCAATCCCTGACAGCATGTTGGGCCTGATTGATGCCGGGCAGCCCGGTCTGGCGGCACTGTCCGCATTAATTGCCCGGGCGGGAGCTATGCCCATTGGCACCGCCACGGCGCTGGCCAATGTCACCTTGCTGGCCCCGATCCCGCGGCCGCGCAAGAATGTCTTTGGCATCGGTTTGAATTATCTGGACCACGTCGCCGAAAGTGCCGCGGCGCTGGACACCGATGCGGCCTTGCCGAAACAGCCGGTGATCTTTTCCAAGCCGCCAACCGCGGTGATCGGGCCAAACACGCCGATCGCGCACAACAAGAACATCACCAAGCAGCTGGATTGGGAGGTGGAGCTGGGCGTGATCATCGGCACCACCGCCCGCCGCGTTTCCCGCGCCGATGCGTTGAACCATGTGTTCGGCTATACCGTTCTGATCGACATTTCGGCCCGCGATTGCCGGAGGGCAGGCCAGTGGATTTACTCCAAGGGGCAGGACACCTTCTGCCCGATGGGGCCCTGCATTGTCACGGCGGATGAAATCCCCGATCCGCAGGTGCTGGACCTGTGGTTGACGCTGAACGGGGTGGAAAAGCAGCGGTCCAACACTGCGATGATGCTGTTCAAGGTCGATGAACTGATTGCCGATCTGTGCCAAGGCATCACGTTGGAACCCGGCGACATCATCGCCAGCGGCACGCCAGCGGGTGTTGGTGCAGGCCGCACACCGCAAGAATGGATGTGGCCGGGCGATGTTCTGGTGGCTACGGTGGACGGCATAGGTACCCTGCGCCATTCCATCGTCGACGCCACCCCGGAGTAAACCCATGACTTTCACCGCAGCTGTCGTCCAGATGGCGTCAAACCCCAGCGACTCGCTGGCCACTGCGCACGCCGCCGCCGCCAAACTGCGGCAGGCGGCGGGGCAGGGGGCGCGGCTGGTGGTTTTCCCCGAGGCGCTGATCGGTGGCTATCCCAAGGGGGCCAGCTTTGGCGCCCCCATCGGAATGCGCAAACCCGAAGGCCGCGCTGCCTTTGCCCGCTATCACGCGGCGGCGATTGATCTGGATGGGCCAGAGGTGGCGGTGCTGGCCGAGGCCACGCGTGAAACCGGGGCCTTTGCTGTGGTGGGGGTGATCGAGCGGGACGGTGCGACGGTTTACTGCACGGCACTTTATTTCGATGGCGACAAGGGGCTGGTCGGCAAACACCGCAAGCTGATGCCAACGGCGGCGGAACGTCTGATCTGGGGCTTCGGCGATGGGTCCACGATGCCGGTGTTCCAGACGGACATGGGCACGGT
Source organism: Cypionkella sp. (assembly GCA_044231405.1). GTDB lineage: Bacteria > Pseudomonadota > Alphaproteobacteria > Rhodobacterales > Rhodobacteraceae > Cypionkella. The sequence continues at coordinate 1,743 of JBIHZO010000155.1, forward strand.
GGGCGCGGTGATCTGCTGGGAAAACTATATGCCCGCGTTGCGGATGCATATGTATTATCAAGGCGTTAGCCTCTATTGCGCGCCCACTGCGGATGACCGCGACACTTGGCTGCCCACCATGCAGCACATCGCACAGGAGGGGCGAACCTTTGTGTTCACCGCCTGCCAATACATCACCCGCGCCGCCTATGGTCCGGACCATGAAAGTGCTTTGGGCGATGATCCGGCAACGGTGATGATGCGCGGCGGGTCGGCCATTGTCGGGCCGTTGGGCAAGGTGTTGGCGGGGCCAGATTTTTCGGGCGAAACCATCCTTTACGCGCAGATTGATCCTGATGAGGTGATGCGGGCCAAGTATGATTTCGATGTCACTGGCCACTATGCCCGCCCGGATGTCTTCCAATTGCTGGTGGATACGAAGGCCAAACGCGCCGTGCAGGAGATTTGATGCGCTGGGATCTGGACCAAGTCGCGACGCCCATCGCCTACAAGCTGCTGGCAGCCACCGTGATGCCACGACCGATCGCTTGGGTGGTTACGCAAGACGCGACCGGGGCGGTGAATGCAGCCCCCTACTCGTTCTTCAACGTCATGGGATCGGCCCCGCCGACCATCGCATTGGGCATGCTGGCCGACCCTGCGCGCGGGTTCAAGGACTCTGCGCGCAACATTCTGGACACCGGCGAGTTCGTCGTGAACCTTGTGCCCGAACGGCTGGTGTCGGCGGCCAATCTGACCTCCATCGACGCGCCGCGCGGGGTGGATGAACTGACGCTGGCGGGGCTTGCCACCACTGCTTCGGTGCATGTCAAACCGCCCCGGATCACCGATAGCCCTGTGGCCTTTGAATGCCGCACCCACACCACCGTGGAAACCGGCCCCGGTCAGCTGGTGGTGATCGGGCTGGTGATCGCCGTCCATATCGACGACCGCTTTGTGCTGGACGCGGGCCGCGCGCATATCGACACCCCCGCGCTTGATCTGGTCGCGCGGTCCTATGGGTCGGATTATGTGCGCAGTCATGACACCTTTCAACTGCAGCGTCCGGCTTGGGCCCAGCGTGAGCGCGATTTCCGATAAATACAAGATTTTCGAAAATAAAGTTGACAGGCTCATGCCCTGAGTAAAAACTTAACCTGAGAGTTAAGATTTCGCCAAGCGCGAATCGCAAAGGGGAAGCCGATGCTGCAAGAACGGGTAGAGGGCAAATGGCTGGCCAGTTTCCGCAGGGTTCTGGCGCTGAATGGCATCACCCCCGGCACTCAGGTCGCGCTGGTGCATGAAACCCAGTCGCGCCCGGTTCTGGTGCACTTGGCGGAACTGGCGCTTTATGACCTCGGCGCTGATTTCTGCATGATCCAGATGCCCACCCCACCGCAAACCGCGCCGGTTCCGGTGAAGTCCACCGGCACAAGCTGGGCGCTGCAAGGCAACCGCGCGGTGATCGAAGCGTTGAAGCGGGTCGATGTGGTGGTGGATTGCACCGTCGAAGGCTTGATCCACGCCCCCGAATGGCCGGAAATCGAAGAGGCAGGCCGCGCGCGGCTGTTCGTCATCACCAACGAACACCCCGAGATTCTGGAACGGACCGAGCCAAAGGCCGAACACGGTCCGCGCGTGCAACTGGGCATCCAGATGCTGCGCGCCGCGTCGGAAATGCGAGTAACCTCGGCCATTGGTACCGATCTGACGGTTGATCTGCGTGACGCGCCTTGTGGGGGGACGCCCGGCTTTGGCACCACGCCTGGTTCGGTTGCGCATTGGCCGGGGGGCTTGTGTCTGGCGTTTCCGGGCCAGAATGCGGTCAATGGGCGAATCGTGATGGGGGTGGGCGACATGAACCTGACCTTCAAGACCGCGTTGACCAGCCAGATCGACTTCACCATCGAGAAGGATTTCGTCACCGCCATCAAGGGCGACGGCATCGACGCCCTGCATCTGCGCGAATACATGGCCGCGTGGAACGACCGCAACGCTTACGGCATGAGCCATGTCGGTTGGGGCATGAACCCCGGCGCGCAATGGGTGTCTGCCGCGATGTATGACAAACGTGACATGCAGGCGGTGGAGTTTCGCGCGCTGGCCGGATCGTTCCTGTGGTCCACCGGTGCCAACCAATATGCCGGGCGCTACACGCTTGGCCATTTCGATTTGCCGATGCGCAATTGCACCATCGCGCTGGACGGCCAAGTGGTCGTCAAGCACGGCGTGTTGCAGGGCGATCTGGCCCACTAAACCCTGAAAGGACCGATGATGAGCAGCCCCGCAGATTATTACGACCTGTCCCGCATCCGTCCGCCAGTGTTGGCGGTGCTGGACAAGATCAACGAGATGGGTCCGACCTTTGCCGAACGCTCGGTCGCCATTGACACTGATGCCAGCTTTCCGGTGCAGAATTACAAAGATCTTGCCGCGCTGGGCTATCTGACCCTGACGGTGCCGGTGGAATACGGCGGGCACGGCTTCACCTTGGGCGAATACGCCATGGTCGGGGCCGAGATCGGCAAGTACTGCGGTGCCACCGCACTGACCTTCAACATGCACAACTCTTCGATGATGTGGTGCCGGTTCATGTACGAACTGCCGCATCTGACCAATGAGGACCGTGCCGCGTTTGCGCCCCTGCGCGAACGCCAGTTCCGTCGCGCCGTGGCGGAACAGGGTATCTATTCGCAACCGATTTCCGAAGCTGGACAGAATTGGACGTCCAAGCCCGCGCAGACCCAATGCCGCCGCGTCGAGGGCGGTTGGGTGATCAACGGCTTCAAGAAATTCGCGTCCTTGGCCGGATATTGCGACTACTATTCCATCGTCTGCACCGAGGTGTTTGACGGGGTGGAGCCGCGCCACGAGGACACCATGATCTTTGTGGTGCCAAAAGAGGCCCCCGGCCTGAAGGTGCAGGGCACATGGGATCCGCTGGGCATGCGCGGCACCAACTCCCGCGATCTGGTGCTGAAAGACGTGTTTGTCAGCGAAAATGATCTGATGATGCCGAAGGGCTTGTTCATCAAGACCCTGCCGCATTGGCCGCATATGATGGCCACCCTGTCGCCCACCTATATGGGTGTGGCGCAGGGGGCCTATGATTTCACAGTGGCCTATCTCCGCGGCGAAGTGGCGGGCCAACCGGCCGCTGACCGGCGGATGTTCGGCACCAAGCGTATCGCCGTCGGCAAGATGTTCGCGCGTCTGGCCTCGATGCGGGCGCTGTGGTGGCAGGTGTTCATGGAGGCGCAGGGGATGCCGTCCAAGGCGCAGGTGCTGCGGATGTATGCAGCGCAGTACAATGTGATGGAGGGCGTGCAGGAAATCGCCGCCATGGCGATCCGTACCTGTGGCGGTCAGTCGATGCTGAAGTCGATGCCTTTGGAACGGATGTATCGCGACAGTCGCTGCGGGGCGTTGATGCTTCCCTATACCTCAGAAATCATGGAGGATTACCTGTCCGTCCTGACGCTTTATGATCCCGAAGAGCTGGAAAACGCCCCCGGCGATCAGGACGGCGCGCGATCATCCCTGTGGCGCGGCACGGGTGGCACGTTGAAGGGGCTGCGCTGAACCATGGCTCGCGAGAAGGTGCAGGTGATCGGGTTTTCGGCGGCCCCGCCCGAGGCGGTCTGGGCCATTGCCCGCGACTTTTGCGGGCTGTGGCTCCCGGCGCTGGCCACCATGCAGGCCGAGCGCGACGCGGCAGGCCACCTGATCCGCGCCTTCACGGCCAAGGGCGAGGGCAAGACCTACCGGGAACGCCTGACCTATTTCAGCGACACCGACCGTACGCTGGCCTACACTCATATTGAGGGCATCGAGGGGGCAGAGCGTTACAATGCCCGCCTCAGCGTCTCGAGGTCTGAAAAGGGTGGCTCTGCCATCCAGATGAGCGCCGATCTGACCGCGCCGGTGGCACGGGCGGCGGCGATTGCGGCGGGCACCGAGGCCATCTTCAAAGAGGCCGTGGCAGCCCTTGCCGCCGCGGCAGAGACAGGTGCAGCGAGGCCACATCCGCAATCCGCGCTGGCCCCGGTGGCGACGCACAGCTTGCGGATCGACGATCTGCCAAGGCTGGCCTTGGACGTGACGCCGCCAAAGCCGGGGCCGCTGTGCCTGTTCCTGCATGGCATCGGTGGCGCGCGCAGCAACTGGCACGCGCAGCTGGGGGTGGTCGGGCATCAGGTGCAGGCCGCAGCTCTTGATCTGCGCGGCTATGGCGACAGCACCTTGGGGCAAAACCAATCCACCGTGGATGATTACTGCGAAGACATTCTGCGGGTGGCGGCGGTGCTGGGCGCGGATCGGTTGATCCTTGTCGGGCTGTCCTATGGCTCGTGGATTGCCACCTCTTTCGCCATGCGCCACCCGGAAATGCTGGCCGGGCTCGTGCTGTCGGGGGGGTGCACAGGCATGTCAGAGGCCGGGGCCTCAGAGCGTGAGGCGTTTCGGGTCAGCCGTGAGGTGCCGTTGAACGCCGGCCAAGTCCCGGCCGATTTTGCACCCGTGGTGGTGAATGTCATTGCAGGACCAGATGCGAACGCCGCCGTGCGGGCCGAATTGCTGACCTCGATGTCGGCCATTCCGGCGGCCACCTACCGCGATGCTCTGGTCTGTTTCACCAATCCGCTGGAGCGGTTTGACTTTGCCGCCCTGACCATGCCTGTGCTGATGATGACCGGCGAACATGATCGCCTTGCCCCACCATCGGAAATCCGAAGCGTGGCCGAGCGGATCTTTGACGCCTCCAGAACCCCGGATGTGCGATTTGAGGTCATCGCCGGGGTCGGACATGTCTGCAACGTTGAAGGTGCAGAGGCCTACACAAGGCATCTGCAGGACTTCGTGGCGCGGGTTGCGCCATGACTGCGATGCCACGCCGCGAGCAGAACCGTCTGGCCCGCGAAAAGCGCATCCTTGATGCTGCGCTGAAGGTGTTCTCGGCCAGCGGCTATTCCGGTGCGTCGATGGACGCCGTGGCGGTTGCGGCGGGCCTCTCCAAGCCGACGCTGTATCAATACTTCGACAGCAAGGAACAGCTCTTTGCCACCATGATGCTGCAAAAGCGCGACGACATGCTGTTGCCGTTTCAAGACGGCGGCGGCGATATGGTGGTGCAGTTGCACCATTTCGCATGGGCCTATGCCGACACGGTGATGCAGCCGACCTTGCTGTCGCTGGCGCGGCTGACGATTGGCGACGTGCAACGCTTCCCCGAGATCGGCCGCGCTTATCAATCCGCCGGGCCGGACCGGGTGCTGGATGGCTTGATGCGGCAGCTTCTGGCCTACCGCGCTGCGGGCCGGTTGGCGTTTGACGATGCCGAATTGGCGGCGCAAGACTTGTGGGGCCTGATCCTGTCTGCCCCGCGCACCCAAGCGCTTTACAATCCCGATCTGGTGATCGCGCGCGGCGATCTTGCCCGCTACGTCCACAACGGTTTGCGGGTGTTTCTGCGCGCCTATGCCACCGACCCCGTGACCGATTGTGCCACACTGGTCGCTTTGCCCGTCCCCCTTTCCGAAAAGGTAGCCCCATGACCCTTGACGCATTTTTGTCCGATCCCGCCAGCCGCTTTGCCACCGTTGCCATGACCGACACCAACGGCCTTTTGCGCGGGCAAATGGTGTCGGTGGGCAGCCTTGCGGGCATTGCCAAGGCTGGCATGGGCATGTCTCCGGCGCAACTGGCGCTGGACCCGACCGATGCGATGCTGGTGATGCCGGGGGTCAATGATGACAGTGGCGATTTCCACGACGACCCGCTGGTGATCGACCCCAGCACGGTGCGCCGTATTCCTTGGGCCAAGCCGGGCTACGATCTGCTGGTGCTTTCGGATTACACCGGGGCTTCGGCGCAGATGTGCCCGCGATCGATCCTGAAATCGGTTCTGGCGCGGGTGGATGCGGCGGGGTTGGTGCCGAAATACGGGATGGAGCTGGAATACACCC